>CAZAHX010000048.1:0-10167 GCA_964485005.1 uncultured Acidimicrobiaceae bacterium
TCATCATCGACGAGGTGATCAGCTCCACCGAAGAGCCGAAGTCGCAGATTCGGGGGGCTCCGTGAGCCTGCTCAGCCCGGCTCTCATGGCCCGGCTGGAAACACTTCAGCTCAACAGCAGGCATCGTCTCGCCGGCCGCTTCGGTGGCGAGCACGTCTCCACCCGTTACGGGACCACTGTCGACTTCTCCGACTTCAGGGAGTACCACCCCGGAGACGATTTCCGGCGGATCGACTATCACGTCCTCGCCCGGCTCAATCAGGTCCTCATCAAGCTCTACGAGGCCGACGACGAGATCACGGTGAGGATGCTGCTCGACACTTCGGCATCGATGGCCGTCGGCGGGAAACTTGAGCAGGCAAAGCGATTGGCCGCGGCCATAGGGTTCGTCGCCCTCACCGCCCACGACGCGGTCACGGTACGGACTTTCCCGGAGCGGGTGAGAGCACCACGGTTCGCGGGGAGGGCGGCAGTTCCCGCCCTGCTCGAATATCTGGAGGAGCTCGACGCCGAAGGGGAGACGCCGTTCGCCAAGGCAGCGAGTCATCTCCTGAGCCAGGCCGGCCTACCCGGGATCACCGTGGTGGCCAGCGACCTCCTGACTCCCGAATGGCAATCCCTGGTTGGCCTGCGCGCCTCGGGGTCCGACCTCGTGGTTCTGCACATCTCGTGCGAGGAGGACGAGACCCCCGAATACCACGGCGACCTGGAGCTGGTCGACTCCGAGGCGGGTGACCGCCTCACCCTTTCGGTCACCGAGGACATCGCCAGGTCCTATCGGAAGCGTATCGCCGCCTGGCGGCGGAAGGTCGCCGCCATCACCAGGTCTGCCGGCGCGACCTATCTGCCGGTCGACTCCCGGGACGACATCGAGGACCTCCTGTTGAAGACCTGGCGCCGCGCCGGAGTTCTCCGGTGACCCTCCTCCTTCCCGCGGGCCTGCTCGCCCTAGGCCTGATCGCGCCCATCGTCATCCTCCACATGCTCACCCCGCGTCGGCCTCCCACGCCGGTGTCTTCCCTTCTCCACTGGGAAGGCCTGCGTCACAGCATCACGGCAGCCGAGCCCTGGCAGAAGTTGCGGTGGAGCCTCCTCCTCATCCTTCAGGTGGCGGCAGCGACCCTGTTCGCCCTGGCTCTGGCGCGCCCGGCCACCCTAGAGACCGCCTCCTTGGCGGACCACACCGTCTTCATCGTCGATGCCTCCGGTTCAATGGCGGCCATCGATGGCGATCCCGACCGTCTCGCCACCGCGGTGGAGGAGGCGAAGCGGCTCCGCGCCGAATTGCCCGACGGGGGCACCGCCAGCTTGGTCGCCGCCACTCCCCATCCCTCCGTACTCGTCCAGGACAGCGACTCGGCCGACGAGTTCGACCGGGCCATCGACACCATCAGGACGACGGCATCGGCCGTCGACTACGAGGCGACTTTCGCTCTGGCGGAGTCACTGGTCACACCGGACCGCCCCACCGGTTTCGTGCTCATCGGGGATGGCCGGATCGACGAGGTGTCCCAGCGTCTCGCTCCGCTCGGCACCCGATTCGTGCCCGTGGGCGAGAGCGACACCAATCGGGCGATCAGGGAGCTGTCGGTCAATGCCGGGCCCGGCGGGCTCCAGGCCAGGGTGAGCGTCGAATCGACGGGGGGGCCCGACGCCACCCAGATCCTCCGTATCGACGTGGACGGGATCACGATGGTCACCGAGGAGGTCCTCATCCCCCGTGGCCAGGTGGTGGAAGAGACCTTCGAACTTCCCGCCGGGACCAGGGTGGCCGCCTTCCTGGACGGCGAAGACCTCCTCGCCTACGACAACCAGCGCTACGCCGGCGCCCCGGCGCTGGGGACGCTGAAGGTCAGGGTCCACGGGGAGAACACCTTCTTCGTGGATCAGCTCCTCTCTGCCATTCCCGAAGTAGACACCGATATCGCGCCCGCCGAGGAGGTGGATTTCGAGATCTACGTGGGCGTGCCCGTGCCCGCGCAGCCCGGGGCGCCCTTCATCGCCGTCGACGCCCCCGGGGGCGTCCCCGGCCGGCTCACCCCATCGGGCCGGGTCAGCGATCCCATCCCCACGCTGGTGACCGATCATCCGATCCTGGAGGACATCGACGTCTCCCGAATCGCCATCGCGGAGGCACAACTGCTAACGGTGACCGAGGGAGAGGTGATCCTCGCCGCGCCGGGTGCGCCGCTCATCGTCTCCGGCGAAGTCGGGGGGGTGCCCTTCTTCTACCTGGCTTTCACGCTGGAGCAGTCGAACCTTCCTATCGATATCGCCTACCCCATCATCGGAGCCCGCATGGTGGGCGGTCTGTCCACGGCCCACGGCGCCGCCGCCGAGATCACGGTCGGGGAACGAATCCCCCTCGGGTCGACCGGGGGAACGGTCATCGACCCTAGGGGCAGACGGGTGGCCGTCTCCGTCGGGGACTCCGATCCGATCGCCGACCAAGCGGGGTTCTGGACGCTGGAACGGGATGGTGAGGACCCCATCGAGTTCGCGGTCAACCCCGACATCGTCGAGTCCGACCTGGATCCGGTCCGCGATCTCCCCGAGCTCAGGGCCGCTCCACCCGACGCCGAAACCGGGGAGCCCCCGGCGACAGTGGCCCGCAGCCTCCTCCCTTGGTTCCTCGGGGCGTTGCTGGTCTTGCTGACGCTGGAGCTAGCTGTCAGCCATCGCACCCGCGGCGTGTCGCCCCGGCAGTGGCGGTGGGGATTGGGGGCGAGAGCCCTCATCGTCGCCCTGATCGTGGCGGCCCTGGTCAATCCGGTCTTCGCCACCCGCTCCGACGAAGTGACCACCGTGTTCGTGGTAGACGTCTCGAAGTCGATGGGCGTTTCGGTCGAGTCGGCCCGAGCCTGGGTCGTCTCCGCAGTCACCGACGCCGGCTCTGGCCGCTGGGCCATCGTCGAGTTCGGCGAAGATGCCAGGCTGGCCACCCCGGTGGGGACTCTCCCCTATCGGCGGGCGCGCAGCGTTTCCACCGAGTCGACCAATCTCGCCCGGGCCCTGCGTCTCGGCGAATCGGTCCTCACCGGCGAGACCAAACAGCGAATCGTCCTGGTGTCGGACGGCAGGGGGAACACGGGCGACCTCCAGGCGGAGGTCGACAGGCTGAAGAACCTGGGAGTGGCGGTAGACGTGCACACGATCGTCGGTGAGCAGCGCACCGATGCCGCCGTTGCCGGGATCGACGTGCCCTCGAACGTCAATGAGGGCGAGAGCTTCGATGTGACCGTAGAAGTTCTCTCCACCATCACCGGGGAGGCCAGAGTCGAGCTCCTCAGCCAAGATCAAGTAGTCGGGGAGACGACGGTCGGCCTGGCCCCGGGCGCCAACTACCTGGCGTTCGAGGTGGACGCGGGGGCCCCCGGCCTCCAACAGCTCACCGCCCGGGTGCGTCTGCCCGGTGATGCGGTGCCCCAGAACGACGAGACCAGAAGTGCAGTCGAGGTGAGGGGGCCGGCCGGCGTACTCATTGTCGAGGGCCAGGAAGCCGATGGAGAGCTCCTCGAGAAGGCTCTCGCCGCTCGCGGGCTGGTGGTGGAGCGGATCGGCATCGATGAGATGCCCGGGATCCAGGAGCTGTCAATCCACCGCGCCGTGATCCTGGTCGATGTCAGCGCCCGCGATCTGAGCGCGGAGAAGATGACTGCGCTGGACGGGTTCGTGCGCAATCTCGGCCGCGGCCTCGTGGTTGTCGGAGGCACCCACGCCTACGGTCTCGGCGGTTACCGCGACACTCCGCTGGAGGCCCTGCTGCCCGTGGACAGTGAGGCAACCGACGCCAAGCGGGAGGCCCAGGTCGCCGAGGTCCTTCTCATCGACACCAGCGAGTCGATGGGGGCATGCCACTGCTCCGACAACCAGATGGGCGGTCCGGAGGGCGGCCCCAACAAGACCGCCATCTCCGCGGCGGCCGCGGTTCGGGCGATCGAGGCTCTCGGGTCCGGCGACGAAGTGGGGCTCCTCGCCTTCAGCGGCACCAGCGAGTGGCTGATACCGCTCCAGGAGTTCCCCGACAGGGAGACCATCGACAGGGGCGTCGGCTCCCTTCGCCCCTTCGGGGAGACCCGAGTCATCCCCGCATTGCGCGAGGCGGCGGAAGCTCTGCGGGAGTCGGACAAGGAGCTCAAGCACATCATCCTCTTCACCGACGGCTTCACTACCGAACTCGATCTCGGCCCGGAGTTCGTGGCCGGGCCCTCCTTCGGCGCCAACCTGGTCGCCGAGGTGGAGGAGCTCGCCGAGGAGGGGATCACGGTCTCGGTCGTCGGGACCGGGGAGGGTGCGATCTCTGCCCTCGAGGAAGTGGCCGAGGCGGGCCAGGGCCGGTTCTATCCGGGCCGGGACCTCAACGAGATCCCCGAGATCTTCGTCAAGGAAGCCCGTCTTGCCTCCAGGGCGTTCATCAACGAGGGAGAGTTCTACCCGGCCGTCACCTCCACGGCGCCGGCGGTGGACAACCTGGCGTCGTCACCGGCGCTCCTCGGCTATGTGGCCACCACCCCCAAGCCGACAGCCCAGGTCCACCTCCAGGTCGGTGAGTTCTCCGACCCCCTCCTCGCCACCTGGCGGGTCGGCCTCGGGCAGGTCGCCGCCTGGACCTCCGACGGCGGCGAGAAGTGGGCCGCCGCATGGGCGTCGTGGGAGGGCTTCGGCGACTTCTGGTCGGACGTGGTGCGCGACACCTTCCCCCTCGAGGGGTCGGAGGGTCAGAGTGTGCGCGCTTCGATCGCCGACGAGTTGATGACCATCACCTTGGAGGGCGCTGAACCTTGGCCGGCCGGGACCGAGCCGCTGGCGCGGGTCAGCTTCCCGGACGGGACTTCGGAGGAAGTGCGTCTCGACCGGGTCTCAGACTTCGAGTTCTCCACGGTGGTTCCCGCCCGTCAGGGGGGCACCTATGCGGTAGGGGTAAGCGTCGTGCGGGGCGACGGGGAGACGGTGGTCATGTCGGCTGTGGCCAGCCGTTCGTTCGCCGCCGAGTACCTGCCTGGTGAGCCCGACCCGGACCTGCTGACGGGGCTCTCCGCCAACACCGGAGGCCGCGGTGAGATCACGGCCTCCCAGGCCTTCGACCCCGAAGGTCTCGAGGCCGGAGTCACCGAACGGTCGTTTCGCTGGCTGTTTCTCCTCTTGGCCGCTCTTCTATGGCCCCTCGACGTCGCCTTGCGCCGTCTCCGCCTCTCCCGAGGAGAGCCCACAACCCCGAAACGCCGATCATCACCGCGCCGAGCCAGACCCACCACACCAAGGGCCGCACGAACACGCTGACCTCGACCGCGGCTGCCTCGGGGAAGAGCAGGGAGGTCGCCACGATCAGATCGCCGCCAGGGGTGGACCGCAAGGCCGGCTCGGAGACGGGGACGGCCTGGTCCTCGTAGGCGCGGATCTCAGGCTGGAGACGGGCCGACCCGTCGATGAGGACGACGGAGCGGGCGTAGGAGAAACGGTCGGCCTCGCCAGTGGTGATAGTCTCCAGGGCCACCGAGTGCCCACCGACTTCGATGCTGTCGCCCGGTCTCATCGTCCCCGAGAAGTCCGCCCCCAGGGCGCTCCCCGCCGCTCCGAAGACCACCATGGCCATGCCGAGGTGGGCGAGATGGGCGACGAGCCGAGTCCTCTGGGGCGGTGTTGTGGCCAGATGGGAGACCAGCATCACCAGCGCCGCCACGGCAAGACCGATGCCCGTCGCCGCCGGCCACGCCCCTGGCCCGGCCAAGAACGCCACGCTCACGGCAACCGGCACCGCGACCCCCGCAAGCGTCAGCCAATGGCTCGACCTCAGCCCGGGTCGGCTCCATCGAGTGCGAAGGGCCAGCGCCAGGCCAATCATCATGATCAGTGCCAGGGGGTAGACGGTCATGACGAAGAAGGTGGGATCGATCGCCACCTCTTCCCCGAAGAAGACCTGGGCATAGGCCGGGTAGGCAGACCCGATGACCACGAAGACCAGAGCCGCTACCACCAGGACGGCGTTGGCAGCGAGCCAGGAGTCACGGCCCGCTCCCAGCAAGCCCCAGGATCGTCCCGCTGTTAGGCGAAAGCCCGCGACGAGGACGCTGCCGGTGACCGCGATCGCTGCACCGAGAAGGATCCGGCCGATCAGCGGATCCTCGGCGAAGGAGTGAATCGAGCCGGTCACCCCGGACCGGGTCAGGTAGACCCCGAGGATGCTGAGGGCGAAGGGGAGCATCGCCAGTGTCGCGGTCGAGCGGGCGAGCCGGCCGTCCCTCTCGGTCACTCTCGAGGTGTGAAGGAAGGCGGTGACGGCCAACCAGGGAAGGAGCGCGGTGTTCTCCACCGGGTCCCATGCCCAGAACCCGCCCCAGCCCAACTCGACATAGGCCCAGCTCGCCCCGGAGACCATCCCCACCGTGAGCAGGGTCCAGGAGAGGAGCAACCACCGGCGAACCTCCCCGATCCAGGGATTCGTTGCCGGCGAGACTGCTCCCTCGACCGTGAGTGCGAAGGGGATCACCAGAATGGTCAGACCCAGGTAGAGAAGAGGCGGGTGGTAGATCATCGCCGGGTGCTGGAGGATGGCCAGCAGCCCGACCCCATCGACAGCGGGTATGGCCGATTCGGCGAACGGGTTGGCGAATAGCACGGTGAACAGCAGCAACGCCGCGCCCACACCTGTCGCCACCCGGAACGCCACACCGGAAGGGCGACCACGAAACGCCATCGCGGCGATCACCGTTGTCATCGCCGCATAGAACAGCATCGATCCGTCCATGCCTCCCCAGAGAGCAGCGATCCGATACGGCCAGGGAGTCGCCCGGCTCGTGGTCAGTGCTACATACTCGAGGCTCAGGTCTACGACGAGCAGCGCCCAACCGAGCACCACCGTGGCCACGGAGGCGAGGACCGCAGCGGTCATGCGGAGCCTTCGGGACGACCTCGCCGGGAGGAGAGTCGCGAGCCCGCCGGCCAGGACCGCTCCCCACAAGGCGGCCGATCCGACCTGTCCGGCAGTCACGGTCGAATGGTACCGGCCTCTTGGGGATGTCCCGGTGAGCCCGGCCAGGTCAGGTCGGACTCATCGCCCTCTTGGAGAGCCCGAGCTGCCGGGCCCTCTCCAGCCACTCCACCAAGTCGCGAGGCGTTATCAGACCTACGACCTCGCCGTCTTCGATCACCACAACCCGGCCCACTTCCCCCTTCATCAACTTGTCGACCACCTCCGAGACGGGCCGGGAGGGGCCGACGGTGTACATCTCGGTTAGCGGCTCCATGATCTCGTCCACCTTGGTGCTCCCCCAGCGCTCCCGGGGAAGCTCGCGCACCGCCTTCATGGTCACCAGCCCGGTGTCCCCACTCTCTCCCTGGACGGGGAAGGCGCTGTAATTGTGGCGCATGAAGAAGTCGTCGACGGCGCTCTGCACCGTGATGCCCGACGGGATGTCCACCAGGTCTCTGGTCATCAGAGTCGAGGCGGGCACGTCGTCGAGCACCGTCTTCAGCTGAAGATGGGTGAACGATGCCATGGCCGCCTGCGAGAGGAACCATCCGATCGCCATCAGCCACAGCCCATTGACCAGGGCACCGAGGAAGATGAGCTCGAAAACTCCGATGGCGATCAGGATCATGCCCACGATCCGGCCTCCCGTGGCGGCGACGCGGGTGGCCCGGTAGATGTCGCCGGTCGATCGCCACACCAAGGAGCGGAGGATGCGACCGCCGTCGAGGGGGAAACCGGGGACCAGGTTGAACACGGCCAGGGCCAGGTTGATCCAACCCAGGTACCCGGAGGCGTAGGCCAGCAACTCCTGGCCGGGTACCTGCGCCACGAGCCAGAACAGCGCAGCCAGGGCCAGGCTGGTGAGTGGGCCGACGGCGCTGATCACCAGCTCGTCCATGGGCTTCTTGGTCTCCAGGTCGGCATGAGTCGCCCCTCCGAACAGGAAGAGCGTGATGCCGCGGACGGTCACCCCGCGCCGTTTCGCCACCAGCGCGTGGGCGAGCTCGTGGATCAGCACCGACCCGAAGAAGGCGAGCGTCATCGCCACCGCAGCGATCACCAGCGTCCCCGTCCCGGCCGTATCGAATCGTGACGACAAGACGACGTAGAAGGTGTAGCCGACCAGAAGGGCGATCAGCCCCCATGAGATGTCGATCCTGATCTCAACACCCGCGACCCGCCCCACCCGCCAGGAAGTGCCGATCATCGCTGCTCGGAGATCCCCGCCGAGATCGAATCGGCGGCGTCCAGCAGCTCGACCACCTCTTGATCTGGAATCTGTTCGAAGTCCCGGTACCACTGCCCGACTGCGATGAGGTCGTCGGTGGCGATGAGACAGATGACATCGTCGGCGAGCGAGCGCATCTCGTCGCACACCGTCCTGGAGGCGACGGGAACCGCCACGACCAGCCGATCCGGGTTCCTTCGGCGGAGGGCGCGAAGAGAGGCGCGCATCGTGGAACCGGTTGCGATCCCGTCGTCGACGACGATGACCGTTCGCCCCTCGAGGTCCGGGGTCTCCCGGTCGCCGCGAAAGACCCGCTCCCGGATCGAGACCTCGCGCCGCTTGTCCTCCGCGGCCGCCTCGATAGTCCCCTCTCGTATGCCCAGGCCGGCTATGACCTCCTCGTTGCGAACCAGGACCCCGTCTGAGGCGACCGCCCCCATGGCCAGCTCCTCGTGCCCGGGCACACCGACTTTTCTCACCACGACCACGTCCAATGGGGCCCGCAGCGCCTTCGCGATCTCGAATGCCACCGGAACGCCGCCTCGAGGGAGTGCCATCACTACCGCGTCATGGTCCCCGTAGGCGGCCAACTCCGCAGCGAGGAGACGGCCTGCCTCCTCCCGGTCTTCGAATGGCTGGTAGACGCCTCTCAATGCGCCTCCTCACGAGTCGATGGGGGTCTCCTGCGATGCTACCCCGAACCGGTTTGGGCGAAACGGGGTCACTCCGAGGGACCGATCAGACCGTAATGCCCGTCGTGGCGGCGATACATGACACACCCGTCTCCGCTGTGGGCGTCGCGGAAGAAGACGAAATCGGCGTTGGACGTGCCCAGGATCTGCTTGGCCTCGTCGACTTCGAGCTCGGGTGCCGGCGTCGGGTTGGGCTCGATACCGAGCGACCGGTCTTCGGGGGGCGGAGTGTCCCCGGACACCTTCCTCAGCATCACTGTCCCGTCCTCCTCGTAGACGATCGACGGTTGGTCGTCGGCGGCGTCCGTGAACAGGAAGAAGCGGTAGTCGAGGACTTCCATGTCGAAGAGGGCCTCCTCCACCGAGATCCGATCTCTGGGGGCAAACGTCTTTCGACTCACCACCTGACGATCCTCGACGGGTCGCGGGAAGTAACCGGGCCGCGAGGAGGGAAGGTCGCCGCTCCGCCATCGCCCCTCGGAGGTCTTGCGGGGACGCTTGGTGGCAGTCTGTCTCCGCTCGGCGAGCCTTCTCAGACTCCTGTCGAGCCTGTCGTAGAGCACATTGATTGCATCTCGCGTCGAGGGGGCGGCGACCTGGGCACGGATGACCTTCCCCGAAATGTCCATAGTGCCCTGAGCGATGGCCTCCTCGTCGGGATCCCGGTCGGGATCGACGGTGATCCTCACCCTGGCGAGCAACACGGGACGAGGCGCCTTGCGGGCCAGACGTTGGATCATCGCCTCGGAGGCGGCCCGGGCATGATCGGGGACCGGCCCCTGGTCCACGAACACGAACGGCATTTCGTCGGGAACCTGAGATGTCATCCTTCGTCCTCCATGATCCACGTCGGGATACACGATCTCCCCAATTCGAACCTACCCGGCCGAGCTCGATGAGAAACCGGCGGCCGCGGCGCCAAGTGCCATCGGCGAGTCTCATGGGATCTAGGCTCGAACGATGACCGACCTCTTCTCCGCCCGCGCCGACGAGCTGGCCGCGGGAGCAGTCCCCCTGGCCACGAGGATGCGGCCCGCCACGCTAGCCGAGGTGGTGGGTCAGCCGGCTCTTCTTGCCGAAGGGTCGGCATTCCGGCTGGTGGTCGAATCGGGCCAGCCCATATCGATGCTGCTCTGGGGACCGCCTGGTTCGGGGAAGACCACGCTGGCCCGCCTCGTGGCCGACCACGCCGATGCCCACTTCACCACGCTCTCCGCCACCTCGGCGGGGGTGAAGGACATTCGTGAGGTGCTCGTTGAGGCCAAGCGGCGTCTCGC
>CAZAHX010000049.1:0-1284 GCA_964485005.1 uncultured Acidimicrobiaceae bacterium
CCGGCCGGTGGGGCCCCGGCCTTCGCCGCCGCGGCAAGGCCGCCGGTCCTGGTCGGCGTTCGGGACAGTCCGGTCCCGGTTCTCGCCGGAGTGGTCGGGCTGTTCCTGGTGGTGGTGTTGGTGGGCCTGGTCGGTCCGGCGCTGCCCTTCGACCCCCCCGGGGCGCGAAGCAGCGAGATCCGGTACTCCGAGCTCGCCCGAGAGGGCAAGGAGGTCTACTCCACGCTGGGATGCGCATTCTGTCACACCCAGATGGTCCGTCCCGTGGTGGCCGACGTCGGGCTCGGAGCGGTGACGCTCCACGACACCAATCAGGTGCTCGGATTGAGGAGGTTCGGCCCCGACCTCTCCGATGTGGGGTCCCGCATGACTTCCAGCCAGATCGAGGCGATAATCGGCGGGCTCGGCGGCCATCCTCCCCACAACCTGGCCGTGGAGGACTTGCAGGCGCTCAGCGCCTATCTGTCCGAGTCGCAGACCTCACCGGAAGAGCCGGCTCCCGCAGATGCCGACGAGGACGTACTCGACGAGCCGGATGAGGGAAGCGACACATGAGCGAGAGTCTCGCCGCGGCGGCTCGAGCCCTGGGGCTACCGGAGCCTCTGGTGCAACGGTCGGCGGAGGCCCGAGCCGCCGAGACAGGCTCCGACGTTGAGGAGATCCTCGCCGCGTGGGCCGGAGGAGAGGCGCCGGCGCCTGCACCGACTCCCGAGACCGCCGAGGAGGGGGCGGCACCCGAAGAGGAAGCCGATGAGGAGGCAGCTGAGGTCGAATCGGCCGAAGAGCCCGAGGAGCCCGAGGCGGCTCCGACCCCACCCCCTGTGGCGGTGCCTGCCCCGGCAACAGCCGCTACGGCGCCAACGCCTACGGCCCCGGCCCCCACAGAGGTCACGCTGCAGGAGGCGGCCAGGGTGCCCGTGGTGGTCACGGTGCCCACATCCGATCTGAAGGAGCGGACCACGCTTTCGATGCCCCGCTGGCTGGCCGCCGCCCTCATCGTCGCCCCGCTGCTCGCTCTCTTCGCCCTGGGGGGATCGGCCACCGGCGCGTGCGGAGAGGGCACCGAACTCGCCGCCGACGTCATCACCGGCGAGATAGTCAACTGCGACGGGAGCGAGTTCACCGGCCAGGGCATCGGGGGCGGCGCCAACTTCATCGCCATGGGTGAGCGGATCTACCTGGGGGGCGAGGTCGCCGGGGTGAACTGCGCCGGGTGCCACGCCCCCAGCGGCCAGGGTCTGGGCACTTTCCCCGCACTCACCGGCGTGCTGACCACCTTCGGGG
>CAZAHX010000049.1:1384-10165 GCA_964485005.1 uncultured Acidimicrobiaceae bacterium
CCAGCCTCAGCCCCGAGCAGATCGCAGCCGTCTCCGCCTTCGAGCGGGTCAGGTTCGGCGGGGCCGACCCCGACGCCGCCCTGGCGGACTGTGGGCTCGTCGAACCGGCTCCCGAGGAAGAAGGGGCAGAGGGAGACGGAGCAGAAGGAGACGAGACCGAGGAAGACGCCGACACGGAGAGTGATGAGTCGGCCACCACCACTACCCCCTGATTGCTAGCCCCGGCGAGCCTGGCGCAGCGCCCTGCGCACCAATTTCCGATCCTGGATCACACCCTCCGCCAGAACCCGGTCCCCGGGACCCAGGACCACCGGAATTCGCAGGCCGTACAAGGCAAGAAGCCGGTCATCGCGGTCGATGTCCACCTCGATCACCTCCAGGCCCAGACGTCGCGCCTCCGACCTCAACAGGGGGCGGGCTGCATCGCAGAGATGGCATGCCGGGCGAGTCAGGAATTTGATCGCGAAAATATTCAAGTCATCACCCTCTGTGGTCGATAAAGGAAGGCATGCAGGAAGGATGCCTCCGTTTCCCTCACGCCTAGGGCACGTTCGTCCAAGGTGTGAACGGATAGCCTCCCAGCCCGCCCCACGGTAACGGAGCGCTCCTTCATGCAGTCGAGGCCCCCGAATCTTCGGGGGCCTCGACAAGTTCTGTGGCCCTTTCCTCGTACGATCCGCCCGGTGCGCCCCGCGACCGCCGTAGTGATCCTGGTCTTGCTCGCCGCCATCGCCGTCGCCGGGCTCGTCCAGCTATGGGTGCTGTTCAGCCCGCCAGGGTGACCGAGGTCCCTTCGGGAATACCGAGCTCCTCGTCGGCACGACCACCCCGCACTGCGATGGCCATCAACCCGGCCGAGTCGACATGGAGCAGCGCCTCTCCATGACCGACCTCGCCGTAACTGGCCACCCAAGGAAGACGCCGCGGGTTCGCGCCCACGCTCACCGTCACCTCATCACCCGGCGCCAGCCCTAACTCGGCGAGATCCGCCGGCGATACGTTGGTCTGCACGTTTCCGAACACGTCCACCCACCATGCCTCCCCCGACACCGAGCCTTGCTCGACCTCGGCCAGTGGGAGCAGGAGCGGGACCACCTCCTCGTCCCCCAGGACCGGGCCCAAGTCGCCCAGGTCGGCCTCACCGGAGGCGAGCAACCCGGCGGCGGGAGCGAACACGTCTCGGCCGTGAAACGTCTCCCCCGGTGAGGGGATCATCGCCTCGGGATTCTCGATGGAGACGATGCGGGTCGCACCTCCCATCATCGCCACCGCCGGGGAGAGCAGCCCGTTGTCGGGGCCGACGAAGAAACCCCAGGTGGTCTCGAGGGCGATCGCCCGGCGATCGGTGCCCACTCCCGGGTCGACCACCGCGAGGACCACGCCTTCGGGCAGGTACTGGATGGCGCGGGTCAGGGAGAGGGCACCTGATCTGATGTTGCCTCTCGGCGTCTCGTGGGTGATGTCGATCACCCTCGAGCCCGGTGCCAGCTTGGCGAGCACGCCGTGGACCACCCCGACGAACTCGTCACGCCGCCCGAAGTCGGATAGGAAGCTCACCGGCAGCGTCACAGCCAGTTGACGGTAACGGACTCGGCCCGCTCCACTGACCCCAATCGAGCCGTCCCTATATTCAGCACATGGCCGAGCAGTCATTCGAGAGCCTGGCCCGTGAACTGTCCCAACCCGGGGTCTACATGCTCATCGGCGGCCTGGACACCGGGAAGACCACCCTGGCGATGCAGGCGATCCGCAATGCGGTGCACTCCGGCCACACGGGAGTCCTGGTCGATGCCGACGTGGGGCGGACCTCGGTAGGCCCTCCCGCCTGCGTGGGGATGAGGGTGTTCCGTGACCAGGCCGATCTCGAGGAGGTCGACAAACCGGAGGCACTGCATTTCGTGGGGACCACCACCCCGGCTCGTCTCGTGCTGCAGCAAGTGGTGGCGACTGCGGCAATGGTGGAGCGCGCCAGGAATGCGGGCGAGGTGGTCATCATCGACACCACGGCGGTGGTCACCGGAGTGTCCGGCGAGACGCTCAAGTATCACAAGACCGAGTTGTGCCGGCCCGATCGCATCGTGGCCCTGCAGCGGGGTGAGGAGATGGAGCCCCTGGTGGGCATGTTGCGCCGGTTCCTCGACGTCGAGGTGAGCACCGCGCCCACCGATCCCGCCGTCGACCCGATGCCCCCCGACGTCCGCGCCAAGAGGCGGGCCGATGCTTTCCGTCGCGCCCTGGCACCGCCACTGGTCACCTGGAAGGTGAGACCGACGGTGTTCGCCCCGACCCTGCCAGTGGGTCTCAACCCCGGCCGGCTCGACGGGGTGCTGGTCGGCGTGCAGGACGATTCCGGTGGTTGCCTGGGTCTGGGTGTGCTCAGCCACGACGAGGAGACGCTCAAGGTCCTGACCAATGTCGGGGAGGGAATGAGCGGTCTTCGCCTCGGGTCGCTTCGCATCGACGTCGAGACCTTCGAGTCCACGATCATCAACCTCCGGGAACTCATGTTTGGGATATGAGGCCTGGCTTCTCTGGGTCCAGCGACCTAGATCCCCTGCCTCAAGTGACCCCATGCGGCCGCCGATCTCAATCCCATGCTGGGAAACAGACGGTGGATTGCGACGATCGCCCTGGCCGCATTGGCCACGATGGCTCTCGGCCTGTCCGCGGGGGCGGACTCCGCCACCGAGGGCGAGTTCCTCGCCAAGATCAACGCCGAACGGGCCTCACGGGGGCTCAACAAACTGTCCGTCGACGGCGGGCTCGTCTCCCACGCCCGCAAGCACACCCAGGACATGATCAACGCCGGGAAGATCTATCACTCGACCGAAGCCGAGCTGAAGGCGGCCGCCGGCAGCGGATGGTCGTCGATCGGCGAGAACGTGGGCCGAGGGGGGTCGGTATCCAGCCTCCACGCGGCCTTCATGGACTCGCCGGGCCATCGGGCCAACATCCTGGGTGACTACAACTACGCCGGCGTCGGCACCGGGACCAGTAACGGTGTCCTCTATGTGACCGTGGTCTTCATGAAGAAGGGCTCGACCACGACCACGGCACCGCCGACCACTGCCGCCCCGACCACTGCCAAGGCGAAGAGCTCCACTCCCACCACACAAGCTGCGGCCAAGCCGACCACTACCACCACCGTTCCCCCGACGACGACCACCACCCTCATCGTGGGCCCGGACAAGCCGGTGACGCCGGGTGAGTCATGTCTCGCCGCCACCCGCTTCTGGTGGATGTGCCACGATTGAAGGCAAACGCCCCAGTGACCCTCCGGAGCATCCTCCGCACTTCCCCGACGGACGCTGCTCAGGCCGGCCTCTAGGGCGTTTGCCGGGGTGGAATCTACGTCAAGACGGCCGCCCGTTCAATGACCCCGTTGGAGCCCGATCTGAACGTCCTCTAGCGGTCACTATCGCCATCCATCGCATCTCAGAAGGTCGACGATGGCTTACCCACAGGAATCGGTGTTTTCCACAGGCCTTGTCCACAGCGGCGTGTTCACAAGTTTCTAATCCGATTTTTCGCGTTCAGGCCATCCGGCGGCGATCATCGCCCTGAATCCGACCTCGACCATCTCGTAGATCTCCCCCAACACCCGATCGAGCTCGGCGAGAGTCACTCCCTCGGCGGCGATGCGCCCCCTGATGACCAGGGCGCCCTCCCCGTCGACGGCGTAGAAGCACCGCCAGGCCCCCATGTTGCGCACCAGTGCCTGACGATGCACCTCGGCCGGTGCCGGGGGCTCGGGAACCACATACGCCTCGAACCGGAGACTTCGCTCCCCCACGGTGAACCACACGGTGGTGGCGTCCCTCGCCTCCTGACGCATCCGCACCGCCCACTCCCCCTCGACCTCTTCGGCGTATTCGACACTCGACTCGAGATCGGCGAGCCACAGCTCGATGCGCTCTTCGAGCGTGTCCCTCACACCAGGGCCAGTTCGAGTCGAGGTTCCACTGTGCCGACCACCCTCCCCCCGCCGGTCACCGGCGGTCGCGCCAGGGTCTCCAGTCGGCGCATCGCCTCCGGCCAGAGATCCCCCACCTTCCAGAGGGCGGCGATCGCGCCGACCACGGCCACTTCCATCGAGCCGTCCCAGCTCTTCACCGCAACGCCGTGCCGACCTCCCACCGCCACGCCGAGACACCCCTGGGCCCCCCCTTTGGCCGCGGCGTTCGCCGCAACGGCGATGGAGGCATCGCCTTCCCCGTTCGATGAGACGAGGGACGGGTAGCGATGCATCGTGTCGAAAATCTCCGACATGTCCTCCATCACGGCGAGACGGGCGAAGAGCTGTGCCATGGCACGCGTCGTGGTGCGCAAGACCGGGGCCCCACAACCGTCGATGCCGACCGGCTCGGCGGGATGGCCCGACGCCTCGGTGACGAACTCGACGATCCCCCGTTGCAGGGGGTGCTCGGGATGCAGGTAGCTGTCCATGGGCCAGCCGGAGGCAGCGCAAGCACGGAGAAACCCGGCGTGCTTTCCCGAGCAGTTGTTCCAGATGGCTCTGGGCTGTCTCTCTCCGGAAGCGACCAGCCGGCGCGCCGCGACCTCGGAGAGCGGCCATGATGGCGGACACCGCAGATGGGACTCGTCGAGCCCCGCATCGGCGAGCATGGACTCGACGATGGCAACGTGGACCGGATGGCCGCGATGGGAGGCTGTCGCCAGGGCGAGCTCGACGGGAGCCAGTGAGGCCCCCGCGCCCTGGGATACGAACGCCTGGAAGGGCTTGGCGGCGGAGCGGAGATAGAACGGCCGGTCGATGTCACCTGCCATGGCAACCAGCTCACCGTCGGGGTCGGCGACGGCCACCGCGCCGTGGTGCGTCGTCTCGACGAGCCCGGAGCGGGCCCTCACCGCGAGCAGGGTCTCAGTCAACCCGCGTCGTGACTCTGTTCAATTGGAGACGGAGGTGTTGCCCTGGGAGCTGCGATAGCGGTCGACGATCTCCTCCTGGATGGCGTCGATGACCGAGTGCAGCTGCTTGCGTTGTGCGGAGAGCTCCCCCTCGACCTCACTGAGACGCTCGATTGCATCGATCACCTCTTCCTCGTCCATCTCGGGGAGCCTGGTGAGGACCCCGTCGTCCATGATCCTGTCGATGAGTCGGCGCCCTGTCGTAGAGGGAAGTGGGGGCATGGTCTCGATGTGCCGAAGGCTCGGCTCGGGGCCGAACACCATTCCCGCGGCGAGAATCTCGGGAAGGGCCTCGAGGAGGCTCCTCTCCTCCTCCCCGCGCCGACGCCGAAGCTCGAAGTTGAGCAGATCCATCCGACCGTGGAGAAGACGGCGGTAGTAGGAGATCTGCGTCTCCACGTCCTCGGCGGTGTGGCGGCGCCGTCTCAGCTCCTCGAGATCACAGGTCGTGACGTCGTCGAGATAGTCGGGCTCGAGCAGGACATCGATCCGGCGACGGTTTTGGTTCACAGGACGCAGGTTACCTGCATGCCCCGACCAGGGTGGGGTAGGGGTTCACCGCCCCCATCCCCGGCGGGTGGATCTCGAAATGGACATGAGGCGCCCCGGCCTGCGCGTTCCCGGTGTCGCCGTTGAACCCGATGGTCTGGCCCTGCCCCACCGTCGCCCCGTTGGAGACGTTCCAACCGCTGAAGTGGGCGTAGTAGTAACGGAACCCGGTGTCGGCATAGAGATAGACGCCCTTCCCGCCCAACGAGCTGTTGGAGAGACGCACCCTCCCGCTCTGCACCGCGTAGACCGGCTCTCCGTAGGCGGCCATCATGTCGGTCCCTTTGTGGGTCCGCCCCCCGGAGCGGGGGAAGCCCCAGGAGTCGATGAAAGAGGTGCGGCCCGGCGTCATCGGGCAGATGAAACTCCCCACCTGCACCGATCCTGACGCCCGGCGGCGGGCAGCTTCCCGGGCTCTCGCCTGCTCCTCGTCGTACTTGGCGGTGAGCTCCTTGCACTTGCCGGAGAGCTTGGCGTAGGCGGCCTGCTCACGCTCCATCGCCTCCTGCTGGTCGTTCATCGCCGCCAACTTCTCCGCTTCGACCTGCTTGAGCTCGGCCCTCGTCTCGTCGAGCGTCACCTGGAGACCGTTGAGCTCGCCCTTGGCCGCGATCAGGTCGTCGATGCTCTCCTGACCGCCGATGGTGGCGGCGTTGAGGAATTGCGACGTGGTGAGGAACTTGTCGACCGACGACGCGGAGAGGATTACACCCGGGTTGGCGCTCCCGCCCATCATGTAGAGCTGGACCGCCTGCTCCTCGATCTTGCTCTGGATCACCAGCAGGTCCTCCTCGTTGGCCTCGACGGAGCCCGAGATGCGGTCCTGCTTCGCCTCGATGGCGGCGACCTCGTTGAGCACCTGCTCGTAGGCGATGGCCGCCTCCTCGAAATCCGCCTGCGCCTCGCGGTATTCGGCTAGCTGCGCCCTGGAGTCGGCGCAGGCCTCATCGACCTGCGATTTGGTCACCGCCAGGGTCGTTGTCGGGAACAGCGCGGCGACGAGGGTGATCAAGACGAGGGTGATCAAGATGACGAGGATGAAGGCGCGCCCGGGCGCCATCTGGCCAACCATGCCGTCGAGATGCTAACCAGACCTCGGCTTTCGGCACAGTCAACGATTAGTGGTCTGTCGCTCAAATGGGGTGCGCGTGTCTCCGAGCCATCGGCGTCATCTGGCAAGGAGAAGCGCGCAGTCGCAGCCGGGGAGCTGCGACGAGCACTTCGACGCAGCCAGGGGCGTCGAGGGCCGGAGAGACGCCATCATCACTTGGGCGACGGGCCACTAGGTCAGAGGACGAGTCGCGCCAGCGGGTAGTAGAGGGCGGCCGCCAGCACCACGCCGTCCAAACCGACCAGGGCGCCCGGAGCGCGCAAGGTCAGTGCCACCCGGCCAGAGCGGAGCATCGAGGACAGCCCGTTTCCCGCCACCAGCGCCACTGCCACCCCCAGACCCACCAGCAGATAATTCACCACGTCGAGATCCCAGAACGACGCGGCGGCCACGAAGGCGAGAACCGTCGAGATCGCGGTCGTGGAGAAGGGATCGAGAAAGGGAAGAGGCGGGAGACGGAGAACTAGGGCACCAAGCGTGACTCCGGCGATGACCCCGACCAGGAACACGTCGACTGCCCTCGGGTCGGGAGTGAAGGCAGAACGGGACAGGATCATCGATGCGGTGCCCATCCCAGCGAGGAGGGAGACCATCAAGGTCGGGGAGAAGACGTCCGCCTGGCGGTAGATCGGGAAGGCCACGGCCCATCCCAGACCGACCGCCACGGCCAGGGCGACGGTGAGCCCGTATCCGGCCCCTCCCATGATGTGGGCGAGCAAGGCGGCGCCGGCGGCGGTCACCACCACGGGAAGCGGGGCGAGGAGGCGCCCTCGCGCCGTGAAAGTCGACGAGATGTCCAGCGACCATGCTGCGACCATCGCCACCAGCGCCGCAGCCCATATCGGCTGGCTCTGAGTGTTGGCGAGGACTGCGAGCAACGCTACGACCAGCAGCAGGGCGCCAAGCACATCGGAGAGCGCCAGCGTCGTGGGCTGGCCTCCACCGGAGACCGGGGGGAGCACCACGACCTCGTCGGTCTCGGAAACCGCCGAGGCGAGGTCGGCCTCCTCGCCGTTGACCCAGATGCGCGAGGTGGCCAAGCCCCTCTCGAAGTCGGGGCCGAATCGCTCGTTGGCCTCGACAATGACCTCCCCAACGGTGCTCCCGGGCAGATCGAGACGGGAGACCCCGGCAAGCTCCCGCAGGTTGGCGAACAGACGCAACTTGGCCATGGGAGGGAGGCTAAAGGGTCGCGCGAGGTGGTGTTGGCAGGACTTCCGATGTCCTACGCTCCAGGGTGATGACCAACCAAGTCCACGTCCCGGTCGAGGTGCCCCTCCTGGGCGACGAGCGACACAAGAACTGGGCCAAGGTGGTGGAGGCGGTGGACAGTGCCAAAACTTCCGGATGGGCGTACGAGGGCTCTTTCGTGGCCACCGGCGGGGTTCAAGACCTTCCCGCGGGATCGGTCCTCCTCGTCTATGGGGAGAGCGGCTCCCGATCGAATCCTCGCATCGTGGCCCGCGCCTACACGGTGAACGCAGACGCCACCCTCACTTTCGAGGCCGAGGCCCGGGGTAAGGCGTGGGCTCGCACGCTGCGCGACCCGATCGAGAGACGTCTCGACGGTTCCGCCGGCACCGGCTTGGACCTCTCCCCCCTCCCCGACGAGGTGCTTGCCGACGAGCTGCGGGGGAGGGGATGGAAGGTGGAGCAGTCATGAAAGCGATCCTCGTCCGGGAGCTGGGCGGCCCCGAGAAGCTGCTTCTCGACGAGGCGCCCGATCCCGAGCCCGGCCCCGGTGAGCTCGCAGTCGAAGTCGCCGCCGCCGGGGTCAACTTCATCGACACCTATCACCGATCGGGCCTCTACCCGATGAGCCTCCCCTTCACTCCGGGCCTGGAGGGGGCGGGGAGGGTCATCGCGGTCGGCGAGGGTGTCGAGGGGCACGCTCCGGGCGACCGCGTGGGCTGGGTCAACGCCCTGGGGACGTACGCCGAACGCCATCTGGTCCCTGCCCGCGGCGCCATCCCGATCCCAGATGATGTCGATGACGACACGGCCGCGGCTCTGCTCCTCCAGGGGATCACCGCTCACTACCTGGCCAGCGATACCTTTCCCCTGTCCGCGAGTGACCTCTGCCTGATCCACGCCGGGGCGGGCGGGGTCGGGCTCCTGCTCACCCAGATAGCGAAGCTGCGCGGCGCCGAGGTGGTCACCACGGTGGGGACCGAGGAGAAGGCCGCACTCTC
>CAZAHX010000050.1:0-10157 GCA_964485005.1 uncultured Acidimicrobiaceae bacterium
CCGGAGGTTGATCGAGACGTTGTACAGGATGTGGATCCCGGGATCCTCCACCAGCGTCAGACCCAACTCGGGGATGCGCCCGTCGGTGGTGAAGACCTCACCGAAGTCGCAGTTGTCGTCACGGGTCTCCGTGTAGATGAGTCCGGTATCGAGAATTGTGACCTGTGAGTCGGGCACCTCATATCCGGTGCCCTCCTCGAACAGCACCAGCCCATCGTCTCGGTTGGGGTACTCCGACTCCATGCAGACCACGGTGTCGGGGTTGGCCTCGAGATAGTCGGCCATGCCCTGGAGGTCGAAGGCACCACCGTTCTCCTCGGTCAGCGCCGGTGAGGACACGAAACCATAGGTGTTGTTGAACGGAGCCCGGCTCAGCCAGTGGATGTTGTTCTCGGCGAGGTCGTTCTCCCGGACGTATGTGGTGAGCTCTTCGGGATCACTCGGAACCTCACCAGGCACTCCGAGGTGCACGGCGTAGCCGGTCCCGTTGTACTCGATGTAGGTGTCGATGTCGCCTCTGAGGAGCGCCTCACGAGCCGGGGCGGTGCCACCGAGGTCGACGTTGTCCTCGACGGTTGCGCCCATGTACTCGAAGGCTTCCCTGAGCATGTGGCCCAAGAAGAGCTGCTCGTCAAAGTCCTTGGAGCCGACCGAGATGGTCATGCCCGAGAGGTCGTACGCGTCGAGCGCAGCCTCGCCGGGTTCCACATCGGGTCCGGCCACTCCATCATCGCCACAGGCGGCGACCACCAGGGCGATGATTGCAAACAGTGCGACGAGGCGCGAGCCAAATCGCTTTGTAGCGTTTCGCATTTGTTGTTCCTTGCTTCGCTGGGTCATGTACATCTCCGAATCGCCGACATATGCGATGCCGACTCCTAGATGTGAAGCATCCGCAACCTCAGCGGTTCACCCCTCGGAGGGGGAGCTACCGACGGCTCAGCCGTCAGCTCAGATGCAAAGTGGCCGACGCTGGCCACGCCGAGTCTTTCGACTCGTCGCAAGACCATAGCGCCTTCCTGTCGGGTGATGCTATCCGAAGCAGGGTGAATCCACTGGAGACAGCTTTTCCGGCATCTCGCCTTCGGTCACTGAGAAGGCTCCAACGCCTTGCCGGCAACGGGCTCGCCGATCTGAAAGACCAGATGGATCCGCTCGCGGTCGACAAGGACACCGACATCTTCGAGAGGGTCGCCATCGACCACCACGAGATCGGCGATTTTTCCCGGCTCCACCGTGCCAATGAGGTGGTCCAGGCCGATAGCCCGCGCCCCCGTCGATGTCGCTGCCACGAGCGCCTCCCGGGTCGACATGCCCGCATCCACCATCAACCCCAGCTCCGAGGCTGCACGTTCCTCCGGATGGCTGTCGAAGCCCATCGCCAGGGGCACGCCTGCCTCGAGGGCGGCCGCAACCGTCTTGTAGGCCTCCTCCAGGTTGAATCCGCCCCTGTCAACGAGGTGCGGTGACCAATCGTCGGCTTTTCGGTCGGCAACGTCGTGCAAAAAGGAAAGAGTGGGGATCAAAACCCCCTGCCGGGCGGCGAGCCGATCGAGCAGCTCCGGCTTGTGATGCAGGTAGAAACCGTGCTCGATGGTGTCGGCCCCCTCATCGATGGCCAGTTCGGTGCCATCGAGACCCTCACAATGGGCTGCGACAAGGTACCCCTGGCGGTGCGTCTCCTCGACGAGAGCAGCCACCTCTTGTCGGATCACCTGGCTGGGACCGGGATTCTCCAACTCGACTGAGCGGGCGCCAGTCATCATGATCTTCACGAAGTCGGCTCCCACCCGCAGCTGCTCGCGTGCAGCCTTGCGCATCTCGTCGGGTCCGTCTGCCTCCCGGTACATGCCGGAGAAGTGACGCCCGCCTGCGGACGTGGCACTGACGATCCTCCCGCAGGTGAGTAGGCGTGGACCGCGAAATGCCCCATACCGCATGGCCTGTCGCACCTCCAGGATGGTGTCCCCGAAGGATCCCACCTCCCTGATCGTGGTGATCCCCATCCGCAGCGCCTTTCTCAGCTCCGCCGCCACCAGATGGCCCACAACCCCGGGCCGAAGCTCCTCGGCGCCCTCGGGTAGGTTGGGTTCGGCATGGATGGTGAGGTGGGTGTGGCAGTCGATGATGCCCGGCATGACGAAACGACCACCCAGGTCGATCACCCGCGCATCCTGAGTATCCGACTCCTGCCCCTCGGAGACCGCAGCTATTCGGCCGTCTTCGATCCTGATCGTGGCTCCGGGGCGAACCGGGGATCCGGTCCCATCAAAGAGCCGGGCGTTGGTGAGCAGTGTCGTGCCCACGGCAGGCTCCGGATCGGCCAGTTGGCATGGGAAGAGGAAGGGGATGGACACCGCACCAAGGCTAATCCGACCCCGGAAAGGAGATCTCAGCCATCCACTACTGCATCCTGAGCGTACGGCCGGGCGGTCTCAGACGGGTAGACCCAGCTGCATCTCGCGGAGCTCCTCTACCGGAATGTGGCAGCGCTTGAACCAACCGGGCTCGGCTTCCTCGAGCTCGGGCTCGACGGTCTCGCAGATCTCTCCGATCTTGCGCGGGCAACGAGTCTGGAACACACAGCCGGGTGGAGGACTGGACGCAGCCGGTATCTCGCCCTCGAGTCGGATTCGGGTGTCCTCCTCCAACTCGGGGGAAGCCGACAGCAACGCCTCCGTATAGGGATGATGTGGCCCTCCGAACACCCTCTCGGCCGGGCCCACCTCCATGAGCCGCCCCAGATACAACACCGCCACCCGGTCTGCGATGTACCGCACCAGGTTGAGGTCGTGGGAGATGAACAGATAGGCGACGTTCTCCTCTGCCTGGAGCTCGGCAAGGAGGTTGATGATCGCCGCCTGTACCGAGACGTCGAGCGCCGAGGTCGGCTCGTCGCAGACCACGAGCGCCGGTGATCCGGCAAAGGCACGAGCGATGGCTACCCGCTGCTTGAGCCCGCCAGACAGCTGTCCCGGCTTGGTGTTGTAGTGCTGCGTTCCCATTCGCACCCCTCGCAGAAGGTCTTTGGTGCGCTCATCGCGCTCTTCCCGACCCCCACCCCTAAGCAAATGGACTGCTCTTCCGATGATCCTGCGCACCGCGTGCCGCCGGTTCAGGGCGCTGTCCGGGTTCTGAAAGACCATCTGGACCGCGCCGATATCCTCTTGACTACGGCGGTTCACCTCGGCCGCCAGCTCATCGCCGCTGAGAGTGATCACCGCGCCGTCGTCGGGACCGTAGATCCCAAGCAAGACCTTGGCCAGCGTTGACTTTCCAGAGCCCGACTCGCCCACCAGGGCCACCGTCTCACCGACGTGGACGGCGAGATCGATGTTGCTGAGTGCATACACCGGCTGGCCTTCCTGCATGAAGGTCTTCGAGGCGTTGCTCACCTCCACAAGGACCTGGTCGCTCCTCTCCCGCTCCGGTGACTCGGGGGGGACGATTCTGGGTAGGTCGGGGGCGCGGTCGTGGAAGTGGCATCGGCTGACCCGGTCGCCGTCCAGCGGTATCAGATCGGGCTCTACCTCGGTGCAGATGTCCTCGGCGATGGGACAACGGTCTGCGTACACACATCCTGTGATGTCCGCACCGAGGGGTGGCAGGAACCCGGGAATGGTGTCGAGGGTGGTCTGGTCCCGACGACCCTGCTCCGGTGTGGGCAGGCACCGCAGCAGTCCCACGGTGTAAGGGTGGCGTGGGTCGGTGAAGTTGCTCTCGGTAGGCCCTTCCTCCACCATCCGCCCGGCATAGAGCACCGCGGTGCGGTCACACATCTTGCGGATCACGGCGAGGCTGTGGCTGATGAACAGCACCGAGGTCCCGATCTCCTCCCGTAGATTCGACACCAGGTCGAGAACCTCGGCCTCTACTGTGGCGTCCAGCCCCGTGGTCGGCTCATCGAGGACGAGGAGAGCGGGCTCGGATGCGATCGCCATCGCTATGATCACACGTTGCAGCATCCCGCCGGAGAGCTGGTGTGGATAGCGCCGCGCGACCTTCACCGGGTCGGCGATCTGCACCTTCTCCAGGATCTCGATGACACGCCGCTCGTGCTCCTCTTTGGGCAGACCCAGCAGCTCGAAGACGTCGGCGACCTGTCGCCCCACCCGGAGCGACGGGTTCAGGGCCGAAGAAGGGTCCTGATAGACCATGGAGATCTGGTTCACCCGGACCTGACGCAGCTCCTTTCCGGTCATGTGAGTCAGGTCCCTGCCCCGGAGTCGGATGGCGCCGCCGCTGACCCGGCCGTTGCGCGGCAGGTAGTGCACGATGGCCATGGCCACGGTGGTCTTCCCGCATCCCGACTCCCCCACCAGGCCAAAGGACTCGCCCCGATCGATGTTGAAGCTGATGTCGCGAACGGCCGTCTTCCAGTCGGGACCGATCCTGTAATCGATGGCCAGGTTGTCGACTTCGAGAACCGGCGATGACGTCACCATTGCCTACTCACTGCTCCATGGCCTGGCCGAGGGCGTCCGCGAACAGGTTCACTCCCACCACGAGAGAGGCTATCGCCAGGGAGGGGAAAAGCACCGGCCACCATAGAGGAGGGTTACCTGTGAGTTCGCCGAAGTGTTGACTCACCATCAGACCCCAATCGGGGATCGCCGGCTCCACACCGAATCCGAGAAAGGAGAGAGCCAGCACCGTGAAGATGGCATAGCCGAGACGCACAGTGAACTCGACGATGATGACGCCGGAGACGTTGGGTAGGATCTCGACGAACAGCGTGTAGAGACGGTTCTCTTTGCGTAACTGCGCCGCGGTCACATAGTCGAGCTGCCGCTCGGAGAGGACCGCGGCCCGCACCGTCTTGGCGATTATAGGAGTGAACACCAACCCGATCACCACGATGATCCCGATGGTGGTAGCACCCAGTGCCACGATTGCCAGCATTCCGGTGATTATGAGGGGGATGGACAGGAAGGCGTCGAGGATCCGGCTGATGATGTCGTCGATGATCCCCCCGAAATAGCCCACGATCAGACCCAATGACGTGCCCAGGATGGTAGCCAAAACCACTGCGGCTAAGGAGACGGTGAGCACCTGCCGGGATCCGGCGAGCACCCGGGAGAGCACGTCACGTCCCAGCCGGTCGGTCCCGAACCAGTGCTCCGCCGATGGGGGTTGGAATGCAGCGAGGATGTCCGTCCCCCGCGGATCGTAGGGAGTCACGAAGTCGCCAAAGATGGCGAACACCACCCACATGGCGACGATCCCTCCCCCAACCCAGAAAATTGCCGACCTGCGCAGCACCCTCCATCGTCGCGAGCGCGTCGACACCGACACAGTCATGCCTGACCTCCCAAGCGAATCCTGGGGTTGAGCCAGGAGTAGGCGAGGTCGGCGAGGAGCATGGCGATCTGGTAGGCCGCCCCGACCACGAGAACACCACCCGCCAGCAGCGGGAAGTCGGCGTTCTGAGCTGCTCGGAAAAGAAGCTGACCGATGCCCTGGAGATTGAACATGGCCTCCACCACCACCAGACCACCGATGAGGTAGCCGACCTGAGAGGCGATCACCGCGATAGTGGGGAGCAATGCATTGCGCAACACCTCACGGCGAATCACCTGGCGTCGGGGCATGCCCTTGAGGGTGGCAGTCCTCGTGTAGTCAGATTCCAGGGCCTCGATGACACCGGCGCGGGTGATCCGGGCGATATAGCCGAAAAGGACCAGCACCAGCGGTATCGCGGGGAGTATCAGATGGCGCAATTGGGTGAGCGGGCCTGCCCCAGGAGGCGGCACCGCGGTGCCGGGGAGCCAGCCCAGGAACACGGCGAACACCACGATGAGCACGATCCCGGACACGAACTCGGGGATCACAGTGGCCGAGAGCCCACCGACAGTGATGATCCGGTCGGTGAGCTTGCCCCGGCGCAGGGCGGCAACAACCCCTCCCCACAGGGAGAGAGGCACCACGATCACGAAGGCCAGACCGCCAAGCTTCAGTGAGTTGACCAGACGGCTTCCAAGTATCTCGGTTACCGGCCTGCCAAAGGAGATCGACATGCCGAGGTCTCCGGTGAGTGCGCTGGTGATCCAGTCCCAATATTGGACCAGGAGCGGGCGATCCGTCCCAAGTCGGGCGTTTAGAGCATCGACGGCCTCGGGGGTGGCGAAAGGCCCCAGCACCCGCCGCCCCACGTCCCCGGGCAGCAGGTTGGTCCCGATGAACACCAGGACGCTGATGACCCACAACGTGATCAGGGCGAGCCCTACCCGGCGCAACAGGAAGCGGGACATCACCCACCTGGGGGCACGATCACCTCGTTAACCGCCGCCCAATACCGTGTCAACAAGGTTCACATGGCCCATGCCGGTGACCTCGACCCCCTCGACACCGGGTCTGGTCACCGCCAGGTTGTCCAGGAAGTAGGCAACCGCGAAGGGCACCTCATCCCACAGCAGTGCCTGGATCTCTCCAGCGACCTCACGCTGGGTGTCGAGGTCGACGGCCGAGGTGTACTGCGCGAAGAGCTGGTCGTAGTCCTCGTTCACCCAATGCGACGCGTTCCATGGCCCGTCGCTGAGCAGCGGAGCTCCCAGATACACATCAGGCACACCACGGTGGCCGTAGTTGACGATCCCCATCGAGGCATCTGCGGCCAGCCAGAAATCGGAGTAGTAGGTGCCGGCGTCGGTGACGTTCACCTCGAGATTGACGCCGATCTGGGCTGTTGCGGACTGTATCAGCGTGGCGAGATCCTCTACCTCGCGGAACACCAGGGCGTCGAGACGAGAGTCGAACCCACCGCCGGCAGCGTCAATGAGCTGCTGCGCCATGGCCAGGTCCTCTTCCCGCTGTGACACCGCTCCCGGGTTGTACATGGGGTAGATCTCCCAGATAGGGTGGTCGTTGCCCAGCACCCCGAAGCCACCCAACAGGCCTTCGATCAAGTCGGGACGGCGTAACGTCAAGGCTATGGCTTGACGAACTCGCTTGTCCTGGAACGGCGGCTTGCTGGTGTCGAAGTAGATCTGCCGATGCTGGGCGGTGGGGATATTGGTGACGACTGCATCAGGGTCGTCGAGGAGAACCCTGCCACCGGAGAAGGAGAGGTTGGGCACGATCATGTCGATGCGACCTTCCTGGAAGGCTGCGACCATCGGCGCCTCCTCGGCGAAGAAGGAGATCTCGAGACGGTCGGCCTGCCGCGGGTTGTCCCCGAAATAATCGGGGTTCTTCACCAGGGTGGCAGACACACCAGGCTCGTACCTGTCCATGATCCATGGCCCGGTCCCGGGGAACTCCTGCTCGTAGCTTCCCTCCGAGTAGTTCTGCCAGAACTCGGCCGGCAGTATCGCCGCGTTGTAGTTGTCCGAGCTGACGAAGAACGGGAACGATCCATTGGGCCGCTCCAAGGTGAACTGCACAGTTCTCTCATCGACGGCCTCTACCGAGTCCGCGGTCACACCGAAAGTCTCGAATGCAGAGGCGGCGTTGCCTTCGGCGATGCCACGGAAGCTGGCCACCACATCCTCGGTGGTCACCTCGCTGCCGTCCTGGAAGGTGGCCCCGTCTCGCAAGGTGAATGTCCATACGTCGCCGGAATCGTTGGACTCCCAGTTCTCGGCGAGTTGGGGACGGGCATTGAGCTCCGGATCGGAGAAGATCAGATACGAGGCGGTCTGACCCAGCAGCGCCAGCCGGGGCTCGTCGTTGATTATCACCGGGTCGACAGGACCGGGGGGCTGCAAGAAACCGGCGTTGAGCGTGACCGGCCCCGCATCGGCCGCCGTGGTGGTGGCCCCGGCCACCGTGGTCGTGGGGCCCGCTGCCGTGGTGCCAGGAGCGGCGGTAGTGCCCGCGGTGTCCTCGGTGCATGCCGAAACCAAGAAACCCATCACCGGCAGCGACAGCCCCAGGAGGGATCCTTTCCTGATGAACTCGCGGCGGGATAGCTTCCCATATGCGAACTCGTCGATTACGTGGTTCTGGACCGGGTTGGAACGTCTCCTTATCGCATCGACTTTTGCCTGCTGTGCTCTCTTTTTCGCTCTGTCCATGAGCCCTTTGCCTCCTCGCTGACGCAGTCACGGTCTCTCGCAGTGATACGTGAGATGTGGAGCCTAACGAGGCCGGCAGGTAGATGTCGGCGCAGATCGAGGGACAATATCCACCACGGAGAGAAACTCTCCCTGCGGCGAAAGCCCTATTGTGCGCCGGTGAACTCGCAGCCATCGGTGGGGCGTTGGAGGGCAACCATGGTCCTCGGGCTCGGGGCTCTGGTATCCCACGGGTTCGGCCTGTCGTTGGTGCCGGCTTTTCTTCCTCGGATCGAGCAGACGTTTGGTTCGGGCTTTGGCCCCCTGGCAGTCGCCGTAGCCAGCGGTCTGCTGGCCTATGCGGCGGGAGGGTTCTCCGCCTCACGCGTCCTGGACTGGCTACCGAATCGCGCCGTGCTAAATGGCACGTTTCTGCTCACCGCCCTGGCACTGGCAGTTGCCTCGGCAGCCACATCTCCCACCGTCATCGCCCTGGGTGTGATCCTGTTGGGAATAGCCGCCCCGATCAGCTGGGCGGCAACCACCCATGCCGCGGCCCGGTCCGTCGACGCTCGATGGCGCAGCCTGGTGATGGGGGGCGCCTCCGCGGGCGTCGGGCTGGGTGTGATAGTCAACGGCTTTCTCGTTCAGGTTTTCTCCGGACCCGGGACATGGAGGACGGGGTTCGTCGTAGCGGCAGTCATCTCCATCCTGGTCACAGTCTCAACGATGCTCGTCTTCCGCCAACCAATCGATCGACCGTCGACCGGATCTGATGTAGTGGCCAGACGTGGTTCCTATCGGGCTGTGTTTGGGGATTGGCCCGGCAAGGTGGTCGTGTTGTCGAGTGCGATCGCCGGAGTCGGGGCTTACACCTTCGTCACTTTTCTCACCACGACTGCAATCGTTGAAATGGGAGCCAGCGCGAGTGCCGCGGGTGCGCTGCTCTGGGTGATGGGCGGTGTCGGTGTGATCGCTTCACTTTCGTTCGGTCGATTCGGTGATCGCGGTTCGCCCATCCGCGCAGTGAGCACCATTTTCCTCATATGTGGTGCCAGTCTCGGTTTACTCTCGATCTTCTGGGGTTACCCGGGCCTCGTGATCGCTTCCCTAGGGGTTGCTGTTCTCAATTACCCGGTTTGGGGCTTGGTAGCAGCGATCGCCATGCGTCGCTTCGACGCTCCGCTAGCGTTGCGCGCGGTCTCTCTCGGTCTCGTGGGAGCTGCGACGCTCTCGTCGATCGCTAGCGTCCTCACCGGCCAATGGCTCGATCAAGTCGGCGGCATGCGTGTCCCAATTTTGGTCTTGACGGCGATGACACTCCTCATCGGCGTGTGGCTCGCCCGGAACTACAAGGTGCACGTCATCGACTAGAACCGGTTGCTACCGCTGCGCCTCCATGCATGTCACCCCTTGGGGCCCGACCGAGGCCGAGTGGGGGATATCGGGCGGAAGGTCCAGCCGTTGTCCCTCCGAGAGCTCGGCGTCCCCGGTCGGGGTGTGGAAAGTGATTGAGCCCGAGATGCAGAACAGCACCTTGTGATATGGATGGGCGTGCTCCGAGTAGACGAAACCCGGCTGGTTCGACCAAGTCTCGGGCGCCAGCCCTTCGGCAGCGAACGCTCTCTCTGCGATCTCCCTCGCCTCGGTGCTCATAGGTAGTCGGCGATCCTGTCCTTGTACTCGGGGAAGTAACGGGAGATGACCCCGAGCTCGAACTGGCTGAGGATCGACTCCTTGGGCTCACGATCGAGCAGAAAACGAAACGAGGCCTCGACCAACTCCGCAGGTGATGAGCCCTCAGGCAGGCTCTCGAGGTCTTGGGCTCCAACGGTCACCCTGTGCTGGCTCGAATGATCTCCTTCATCGATGGTCACCCGGTAAGTGGTGGCATCTATCTCAGTGACAGTTATCTCGGCCATGGCACAACCGTACCCGCCGGCCCGATCCTCAATCCCTCACCCGCTATCACATCGGCCCGTCGCGACGCCTTCGTAGCAACTCCGAGAGAGGTCGCAGTGGCTCCGGCCTGGGGGCGGGTCCTCTCAGCACGCCGCGAATCCCCAGGGCCGCGGCAGACGCGGCGACGATGATGGCACCGGCGAGATGGGTCCTGGCGGCCCGCACACACTGGTCGGCCTCGGTTCTCAGATGGGTGTCCAA
>CAZAHX010000051.1:0-7091 GCA_964485005.1 uncultured Acidimicrobiaceae bacterium
TCACTAGCCGAACTCGATTCCCTGGGCGAGAGGCAAGTCGTCACCCCAGTTGATGGTGGTGGTCTGACGTCTCATGTACGCCTTCCAGGCGTCGGAGCCCGCCTCTCGACCTCCCCCGGTCTCCTTCTCCCCGCCGAAGGCGCCCCCGATCTCGGCCCCCGAGGTTCCGATGTTGACATTGGCAATCCCGCAGTCCGAGCCAGCAGCGCTCAAGAAGCGCTCGGCGCTCTTGACCGACTCCGTGAAAATGGCCGAGGAGAGGCCCTGGGTGACTCCGTTCTGGATGGCGATGGCCTCCTCGAGGGTCTCGAACTCGATGACCCAGAGGATGGGGGCGAAGGTCTCCTCGGCGGTGATCGGCGCATCCTTGTGGATCGCGACGATGGTCGGCTCGACGAAGTAGCCCGGGCGGTCGATGCGGCGGCCACCGGTGATGACCCGCCCTCCCTGCTCCTTCGCGCCGTCCAGCGCCCTCATCATCTGATGGATGGCCTCCTCGGACACCACCGGGCCCATCAGGGTCCCCTCCGCGAGGGGGTCACCGATAGTGATCTGCGAGTAGGCCTCGGTGAGCCTGCTCACCATCTTGTCGGCCACGGCACGATGGACCAGGAGCCGGCGCAGAGTGGTGCAGCGCTGCCCGGCCGTTCCCACCGCGGCGAACAGGGTGGCCCTGACTGCCAGGTCGAGGTCGGCGTCGTCCATGACGATGACCGCGTTGTTCCCTCCCAACTCGAGGATCGTGCGCCCCATTCGGTTGGCGACGGCGGGCCCCACGATGCGACCCATGCGACACGATCCGGTGGCCGAGATGAGCGGCAGGCGCTGATCTCCGGTCATGGCCTTGCCCACCGTGGCGCCGTCGCCGACCGCGAGGTTGAACACCCCCTCGTAGCCGCTCCCCGCCATCACCTGCTCGGCGATCTTGGTCACCGCCAGGGCCGTCAACGGTGTCCGCTCGGAAGGCTTCCAGACGACGGTGTCGCCGCACACCGCGGCGATCATCGCGTTCCACGACCACACCGCCACCGGGAAGTTGAAGGCGGTGATGACACCCACCGGGCCCAGGGGATGCCACTGCTCGTACATACGGTGGTTGGGCCGCTCCGACGCCATGGTGTTGCCGTAGAGCTGGCGGGACAACCCCACGGCGAAGTCGCAGATGTCGACCATCTCCTGGACCTCACCCACCCCCTCGGGGAGGATCTTCCCCGTTTCCAGGGTGACCAGGGCGCCCAGGGCGTCGATCTCCTCGCGGAGGGCGTTGCCGATGCGACGGACGAACTCCCCCCGCTTCGGCGCGGGAAGGAGACGCCATCGCCGGAAGGTCTCCGCGGAGCTCTCCGCCACCTTGTCGTAGTCCTCGGGGGACGCCATGGTCACCATGCCCAGCGGATCGGTGGTCGCCGGGTTGACCACCTCGATCGTCTCGCCAGACGCGGCGAGCCACTCCCCGGCGAATACCCCGGAGTGCTCCCGCTCCAGGCCCAATCTGTCGAAGACCTCGTCGGTGGTCATCGCGCCGCCACCACTTCGATCTCGACGAGAAACCCACTGGGCAGGGCCCCGGCCTGGAAAGTGGAGCGGGCGGGGGGGTCCGAGTCGAAATAACTCCCGTAGGCCTCGTTGAAAGTTGCGAAGTCGCCGATGTCGGCGAGAAACACCGTGGATTTGACTATGTCGCCATAGCCCAGCCCGGCATCACCGAGCAGAGCGCCGATGTTCCTCATCACTCGATGGGTCTGCGCGGCGACATCGACCGGAGTCCGCTCCCCGGTCGCCGGGTCGATGGCCACCTGACCGGACAGGTAGACAAATCCATTGGCTTCGACGGCGGGCGAGTACGGACCCATCGGCGCCGGGGCCGAGGGGGTGTCGAGAATCTTCCTGGGCAAGAGCTCTCCTTGATCGTGTCGCCCGAGGCTACCCCCAAAACAAAGGAGCCCGGCCGGAGCCGGACTCCTCCGCGCAAGCCCAAGGGGTCAGGAAAAAGAGTTGCCGCAGCCGCAGCTGCGGGTGACGTTTGGGTTGTCGATGGCGAAGCCGGCACCCATCAGTCCCTCTTTGTAATCGAGGGTGGCGCCCTTGATCATCTCGGCGCTCTGCGGGTCGACCACCACCTTGACATCCCCGAACTCCTCGACCAGGTCGGTGTCGTCGATCTGGGAGTCGAAGTACATCTCATAGGAGAACCCGCTGCACCCCCCGGGGCGGACTGCCATGCGCAAGGCGAGGCCGGTGTCCTCTTCGGATTGGATGAGCTCGGTGACCTTTTCGACGGCGGGCGCGGTGAGCTCAACCATCTTCTCGGGGCGATTTGACTTGATGCTTAGGACTTGAGTCATGTCTCCTACCTGGTCTCGCACACATTGTAACCGCAACGGCAGGGTTGGTCATTCCCCTAGCCGGATAGGGGAAATTACCCTGGGGGCTGCCGTGGTGACCACCGAACAGGTAATGAAGACGCTGGAAGGCGTGCACGATCCCGAGCTGGGCGGAAACGTCGTCGAGCTGGGGATGATCACCGACGTCCACATCGACGACGGAGCCGTGGACATCGGTCTGGCCCTCACCATCGCCGAGTGCCCGCTTCGCAACCAGCTCGAGAACGACACCCGCCGGCGGGTGGAGGCCATGCCGGGAGTCGATCACGTCGATGTGCGCACCACTGCGATGACCAAGAAACAGCGCGCCGAGTTGATGAGCGTCGCCCGGCGCAAGGTCAGGGACCGGGCCGAGCCCACTCAGGTAGGCCCTACCACCCGGGTGATCGCCGTCGCCTCGGGGAAGGGGGGAGTGGGCAAGTCCTCGATGTCGGTGAACCTGGCCGCCGGTCTTGCCCGCGCCGGATACGAGGTGGGGCTTCTCGATGCCGACATATGGGGCTTCTCCGTGCCCCGCATGATCGGTGCCCGCGGCAAGCTCGAGGCCGACGCCAAGAGCAAGCTCATCAAGCCCGTTGAGGTCTCCGGTGTCAAAGTCGTCTCCACAGGGCTCATCATCGAGTCGGAGGAGACCGCCCTGATGTGGCGGGGGTTGATGCTCTCCAAGGCACTTGAGCAGTTCCTCCAGCAGGTGGACTGGGGCGATCTGGACTATCTCGTGATCGACATGCCGCCTGGCACCGGCGACGTCCAGATGGCCCTCACCCGTATGCTCCCCCAGGCCCAGATGGTGGTGGTCACCACCCCACAGAGCGCGGCGCAGAAGGTCGCCACACGAGTCGCCGACATGGCGCGGCGCTCGCATATGCCAGTGGTCGGCGTGATAGAGAACATGTCCGGCGAGGTCTTCGGGAAGGGAGGGGGTGAGGAGCTGGCTGGAGAGCTCGGCGTCCCGCTCCTCGGCTCGATCCCACTCGACCATGCGGTGGTCGCCGGGGGCGACGCTGGGCGACCCGTTGTCCTCGACGACGACCCCGGGCCGGCAGCGAAGTCGATCCGGACCATCGTGGAGAGGGTCGTCGAAGTGGTGCCTCCCGCCGAGTTGGAGACCTGCACCGGCCGCATCGCGAAGCTGATCGCCAACCTCGAGGATGGCGCTGCCTGACCCCTTTTCCCTGGTGGGATAATGACTAGTCAGTATGGGTCGATCGGAAACGGGTCTTTAGCCGACACGCCCCGTGGCGGACAATCACCACCTGAACGTGCTTTATGTACGGTCTGGGCTGGGGGCACGAAAGGGAGGCCCCCGAGAAGAGGACCCGTTCGGGTCCTCTTCTTGCGTCTAGGAACTCTCCGGACGCTGGCTCTCAGCCACAGATGCCCTTGACGAGCGGGTAGGGATTGACCGCCGACCCGCCGCCAGGATGAAATTCGAAGTGGAGATGGGGTAGCCAGGAGGGAGCGTTGCCGCTGCTCCCGTTGTAACCGATGACATGACCCTGGTCCACGTGCTGGCCCGCCGAGATGTCACCGTAACCGTCGAGGTGGGCGTAGTAATACATGTCCCCAGCGTCGGACCACAGGTAGACCGACAACCCCCCCAAGGAGCTGGTCGTGATCCGCCGTATGGTCCCCGAGTAGATGGCGACGATCGGAGTGCCCCGAGCCGCGATCATGTCGACCCCCCGGTGGGTGCGGCCCCCGGAGCGGGGATCTCCCCAGGTGTCGGTGAACGACACCGCCCCGGCCACAGGGCATGAGCCTCCCGTGGGTGCCGGCGCCGGAGCCGAGGTCGTGGTGGTGGCCGGCGGAGGAGTGGTGGTGGTCGATGGCGCTGTCGTCGTTGCCGTCGCTGCGGCTGAAGTTGTGGTGGTGGAGGTGGCCTGTCTCGCTGCCTCCTCTGCCCGGGCACGCTCCTCGGCCTCACGCTGGCGCCTCTCCTCCTCCTGACGCCGTCGCTCTTCCTCCTCGCGTCTCTGCTGCTCGACGAGCCGGTCGTACACCCCTTGTGCGGCGACCAGTTCGTCTTGCAGGGTGGAAGCCATCTCCTCGAGATCGGCGGCCAGGATCTGCTGTTCGGCGGAGGCCTCGGCGAGACGCTCGGTCTGCCGAGCGACCTCCCGTCTGAACAGGCGCAGCTGGTTGATCACATCGGAGTCGCCGCCCCTCACCTCTTCCAGGTATTTGAGCCCGGCGCCGTTGCCCCCGTCGCCCGCGGCGAGCAGGGCACTGAGCGATGCAGCGCTTGTCGAACCCATGTACATCTCGACCGCTACCTCTTCCACCCGCACTTGCAGCTCGGCGAGCCGCACTCGGGCGTACTCGATCGATGTCTCCAACTCGACGATCTCGGCCTCCAGAGTGGCCTGACGGGCCCAGGTCTCCTGGATGGCGTCACCCAGATCCTGTGACTCGGCGAGGATCCGGTTGACCTCCTGCCGCGCTCGATCGATGTCCTCGTCGGTCACTTGGGCAAGCGCCGGGACGGCCACGACGGCAAAGAGGAGTGCCCCGAGGATCCGGGTCGTGCGCTTCATGAGGGGAGTGAGGCCGCCACGTCTTCGTCAGAGGCTATCCGACCCTCCTCGATGAGCAACCTCAGGTGGGCCTGCACCGAGCGAGCGGCCAGGGGGTGCAGGGAGGAATCGGTCTCGGCATACACCTGCTCGACCACCTCGTCGATCGTCGCGCATCCGGAGGCAATGGCGTCGTAGATCTCCTCATGACGCTGGAGACGATGGGCGAGATACCAGTCGATGACTGCATCGGGGTCGCCCATGACCTCCCCATGACCCGGATGCAGGGCGGTGAGGCCCCGCCCCTTCAACTTTCGCAGCGAGTCGAGGTAGGGACCCATGTCATCCACCATCACCGACGAGCCTCCGATGATGTGATCTCCGCTGAAGAGCACGCCCCCGACCCGGAAGCAGAGGTGGTCCTCGGAGTGGCCGGGAGTGTGGACGACCTCGAGGCTGAGGGCTCCCACGTCGATTCGGGCTCCGTCGAGCAGCCGGATGTCGGGGTCGAAGGAAGGCCCCGGGGCGTAACCCACCGCCGGCACGCCCACCTCGGAGGCCAGGTGGTTGGCCATGGGGGCGTGGTCGCTGTGGCTGTGGGTGACCAGGACCGACTCGAGACGACGTGGGCCCACCACGCCCATGATCACCCGGGCGTGGGCCGAGTCCACAGGGCCGGGGTCGATGACGGTCACCGAGCCGGAGTCGTCGCCGAGCACCCAGGTATTGGTGCCCGGGCCGGTGAACGGGCCCGGGTTGTTGGCGAGCACGCGATCGATCCTCAGATTGATGCCCTTCTGGTGGTTAGCTGCCGGGAATCCTATGACCTGGGAGGAGATGGCACACTTCGGGAGTGACCAACCCCTATCGGGCACTCCCCGCGGTCGACGAGCTGGTGGAGACTCTGGGCGATCGTCTGCCTCGCCCTCTGCTCCTCGACATCGCCCGAGCCACACTCGAACAGGCGAGACGGGACATCGGCGAGGGCCGAGAAGCGGATGTCGCCGCGCTCGGGGATCGGTTGGTGAGGGCGGTGGCGGGCAGCTCCGACCGGGTCGTGATCAACGCCACCGGGGTGCTCCTCCACACCAATCTGGGGCGTGCCCCCTGGTCGGCCCGCGCCATCCACCGCGCCCGGGACGCGGCCGCCGGCTACTCGAATCTCGAGCTCGACCTCGCCACCGGGGAGCGCGGTCGACGCGGCTCCTACGTCACCGCGCTGCTCCGCTCCCTGACGGGGGGAGAAGACGCTTTAGTCGTGAATAACAACGCAGCCGGGGTGCTGCTCACCCTGGCAGCCCTGGCCGCGGGCAGCTCGGTGCCTGTGGCCCGAGGGGAGCTGATCGAGATCGGCGGCGCATACCGACTTCCCGAGGTCATGTCCGCCAGCGGAGCCCGGCTCGTCGAGGTGGGAACCACCAACCGCACCCGGCGGGGGGACTACGAGACCGCGCTTCAGTTGCATCGATGCTCTGCGATCCTCAAGGTCCATCCGTCCAACTACCGGGTCGAGGGGTTCACCGAAGAGACGGGAGTCGCCGAACTCGCCACTCTCGCCGGGGCGCACGGGATACCGCTCATCCATGACGTCGGATCGGGTCTGCTCGACGTAGACATGCCTTGGCTGGCGAGCGAGCCCCCTGAGTGGGCTCGACAAGAGCCGGCAGTCAGGCAGTCGTTGGAAGCACACGCCGATCTGGTGCTGTTCAGTGGGGACAAGCTCCTGGGTGGGCCCCAAGCGGGGGTGATCGTGGGCAGCGAAGAGGTGGTCGGCAGGCTCCGTGATCACTCCCTGGCCAGGGCGCTGCGCCCCGATGCGGTGACTTTGGCCGCACTGGCAGCCACGCTGGAGGCCTACGCCGAGGGGGTTGCCGAGGAGATCCCCTTCTGGAGAATGGCTCTCGCCCCCTATGAGCGGCTGGAGGCGAGAGCAGACGAGCTGGCCGGAAGGGTCGGTGGGAGGGTGGAACCGGGGCACTCGACGGTCGGTGCCGGGAGTGCTCCCGGAGCCCTCATCCCATCGCCCCTGGTCGTCCTGGCCGGCGAGGACCGCCTGTACGAGGGACTGCTCGCCCTCGATACCCCGATCATGGCCCGACGGGAGGGAGGAGCTCTCGTCGTCGACCTGCGCTGTGTCGAGGAAGAGTCCGACGAGCTGATCGCCGCCGCCGTGCTCCGATGCCGCTGATCG
>CAZAHX010000051.1:7191-9911 GCA_964485005.1 uncultured Acidimicrobiaceae bacterium
GCTGATCGCCGCCGCCGTGCTCCGATGCCGCTGATCGGCACCGCCGGTCACGTCGATCACGGCAAGTCCACGCTGATCGAGCGTCTCACCGGCACAGATCCGGATCGGTGGGAGGAAGAGAAGCGAAGAGGTCTCACCATCGATCTCGGGTTTGCCTGGACCGTCCTCCCCTCGGGCACGGAGGTTTCCTTCGTCGATGTCCCCGGTCACGAGCGGTACCTGAAGAACATGCTCGCCGGGGTGGAGGCGATCGACATCGCCCTCTTCGTCGTGGCCGCCGACGAGGGCTGGATGCCTCAATCGGAGGAACATCTGGCCGTGCTCGACCTCCTCGATGTCAGCCGGGGGGTGTTGACCCTCACCAAGAGGGACCTCGTCGACGACGAGCTCGCCGAGCTCGCCGAAGTGGATGCCGCCGAGCGCCTCGAAGGAACCACTCTGGCCGGAGCGCCCATCATCCCCGTCTCTGCGATCCGGGACATGGGGATCGATGAGCTGGTAGATGCACTCGACGCCTTGGTGACCCGAGTCGACCCGCCCGACATTGGACGGCCCCGCATGTGGATCGACCGATCTTTCTCGGTGAGGGGGGCGGGAACGGTGGTGACCGGGACCCTGCTCGACGGGAGACTTGCCGTCGACGAAGAGGTGGCCGTCTACCCGGTAGGCACGGAGGTCCGGATCCGCGGAATCCAGACCCACGAGCGCGCCGTGGACGAGGCCGGCCCCGGGAGACGGGTGGCCCTGAACCTCTCCGGTATCGACCACCGGGATCTTCGACGAGGTGACATGGTGGGCCTGTCAGATCACTGGGACGTCACCACCCGATTCTCCGCGACCATCCGCACCCCCCGCTATGTGAGAGACCTCGACCCGCGCGGGGCCTATCAGCTTCACATCGGAAGCGGCACTCATCAGATGCGTTTTCTCGGAGTCGAGGAGGGGCATGCGGTCGTGGCCACCGACTCGCCCGTCCCCGTCGCCACCGGAGACCCCTTCATCGTGAGAGACACCGGACGCCGTCTGGTCACCGCCGGGGGGAGGGTCCTCGACCCCTCCCCGGGGGCGACACGCCTGGCGCTCCGGCGTGCACGTCGACTCGACCCCGCGGCCACGCCGGAGAAGATCGCCGCCGCCCTGCTCGCGGTGAGGGGCAGCGACACCGAGGCGCGACTGGCGGCACACAGCCGGGGCGGCCGCCCCGCCGATGCGATCCGGGTCGGGGATCGCTTCCTCTCACCAAGCGAGTCCCGACGGCTGGCCGAGGCAGTTCATGCGCTAGTCGCCGAGCAGCACCGCGCCCACCCGCTGCGTCCTGGTGCGCCGGTAGCCACGCTGGCGGAACATCTCGGCGTGTCTCAACAGATGGTGGAGCGGATCGTGGCCGACAGCGACCATCTGGTGCGGATCGGGCCCGATGTCGCCGAGAAGGGCCATCACACCGATCTACAACCGGTAGCGGCCGCCGATTGGGAGCGAGCCCGGGAGAGGCTTGGCGAGACCCTGGCCGTGCCCACCACCGACGAGTTGGGCCTGGACCCCGAGGTCCTCCACCTGATGTTGCGTCGCGACGAGTTGGTCCGGGTGAGCGATCAGCTCGTCTACCTGCCCGAGCAGATCGATCTAATTCGGGCCCACATCGAATCAATGCCCTCCGGATTCAGAGTTGCCGACTTTCGGGATGCCACGGGGCTGTCGCGGAAATACGCGGTACCCCTACTGGAGTGGGCCGACCGTGAGGGCTTCACCCAGAGAACGGGTGATACCCGAACGCCGAGATGACTAGTGGTCTGTCGCTAGCCGGCGACCAGGGTTCTTCGCTCGACCTCGGTGAGGCCACCCCAGATGCCGAAGGGCTCCCGGATGGAGATCGCGTGCATCGAGCAGGGCTCACGAACCGGGCAGACGCCACATATCGCTTTGGCCTTCATCTCGCGCCGCTCCCGCTCGTCCTTTCGCTCGAAGGTGGACGGTGGGAAGAACAGATACGCGTGGTTCCCCCGGCACAGAGCCCGCGCTTGCCAATCTCCTGTATCGGACACCCCGACCTCCCGCTCGCGATAGACAGCCCGAGCGAAACTAACCAGCCGAGCGCCGGGCATCAAGGGAGAACCTGGAATTGGCCTGCTTATGTTTCGCGCTCTGTGACTTTTCGGTCGACCTCGAGGTAGAGACCGTCGACTCCGATCACCACCACCTCGCTGCCCTCCGCCAGTCCCGCCTCCCGGTGGGTGGTGGCCCGCCACCGCGCCCCGCCCACCTCGACGAGGCCATCGGGAGCGAACTCCCCGAGGGCGCGACCGGTGAGACCGATCATCGAGTCACGACCCACCGTCATGGTGGATAGACGCGCCCTCTGCACCGTCGGCATGGCGATGACGAAGAAGAAGAGCACGGCCGCCACCGACAACGACACCAGCCACCACCGCGGATCGAGCTGTCCCTGACCGTCGATGAGCGCCATCCCGCCGAACTGAAGAGCGGCGACTCCGACAGCCAGGAGGGGAATCGATCGTCCTCTCTGATGGGACACCGTGAGCAGCATCCACCCGACGAGGACCAGAGCCACCGCCCACCACCGCACCGGCAGCGTGATCAAGCCCCAGCCTCCGAGGAGCAGCAAGAGCGCCGCCACCGCCGCGGCCACACCCGGGCCAAGGGCATAGAACTCGAAGCTGACGACGGCCAACCCAACCACCAGGAAGAAGAACGCGGATTCC
>CAZAHX010000052.1:0-9896 GCA_964485005.1 uncultured Acidimicrobiaceae bacterium
AGTCCACGTTGATCAGGCCCGGCGTCGTGATCAGGTCGGTGATCCCCGCAACGCCGTTCATGAGCACCTCGTCGGCGAGACGGAAGGTCTCTCCCATCGGCGACTGAGGGTCGGCGACGTCGAGGAGGCGGTCGTTGGGTATGACAATCAGGGTGTCCACCGCGTCCTTGAGCGCCTCGATGCCGCTCTCCGCGTAGGCGGCTCGGCGTCTCCCCTCGAACCCGAAAGGACGGGTGACGACACCGACGGTGAGGGCGCCAACGGCCCGGGCCACCTCGGCGACGATGGGGGCTCCACCGGTCCCGGTGCCCCCGCCCTCCCCGGCGGTGATGAAGACCATGTCGGAGCCCTTGAGCACCTCCTCGAGCTCGGCACGATGCTCCTCGGCGGCAGCACGGCCGATCTCGGGATTGGCCCCGGCGCCGAGACCCCTGGTGACTTCGCGACCGATGTCGAGCTTGACGTCGGCGTCACTCATCAACAGGGCCTGGGCGTCGGTGTTGAGTGCGATGAACTCAACCCCGCGGACCCCGGCCTCCACCATGCGATTGACGGCATTGACCCCTCCGCCGCCGACACCGACCACCTTGATCACGGCCAGGTAGCCGCCACTCGAGTTGCTCACGATCACCTCCACGGGAAATTTGCGGTTGAAACCTGAACTAGAGGTTTACCTTCCGCCATCGACGAAGTAAACCCTCAATCTCTAAGCATCAAGTAGAGGTTGAGGGTTGTTTTGTCCCTACCCGTCATCGGACTCCGCGTTGTCTTCATCCGGCCCGGCAGTGCTCCACGCGGGGTGCGTGGGCGCCACCAGATTGATCTCTGCGCCCAGGGGAATCGGCTCCGAGAGCAAAGTGATCAGTGTCTTCGCCTTGGCGGCCATCTCCACCGGCCGCCCTAGTCGCACGGGATGATCGGCGACATCGGCCCACAACTCGCCGCCGACGGCACGGACCACGAGCCCGCCACGCAGGCGGGGCGGGAGAGCGTCGACCCACTCCAAGGCGCCGGTGAGGAGACGGGATCTCGCCGCATCGCCCTCCCCCAGCTCGGCAAGCACGATCGTGGGGAGCGTGTCATCGGGACCAGCTGGCGAGGGGAGAGCCGCGCCGTCGAGGGACCGCCGGCTCCAACCGTCCCGCGTCTGCACCCAGGCGAGCGGCGACCTCTCCTCCACTGTGACCGAGACCGCGTCCGGCCAGACCAGTAGAACCGTGGCGTCGGCAATCCAGGGATCCGTCTCCAGGACCCTCTCCACCTCGTCGCGGTCGAGGAGGATCATGGGCGTCCCCACCACCACCCGATGGGCTGCGAGGGTCTCGTACACCGATGCGGCCTCAACGCCCCCGACCTCCACGCGCGCGACGCTCAGCCACGGCGAGAAGGCCACCCAGACCACTACGGCTGGTGGGATCACCCATAGGAGGAGGCGAAGGAGTCGCCCCATGCTCTGCCGAGCGTGATCCTCGGCCACCTCCTGGCGCCGCTCGAGGACCTTGGAGTGGATCGTCACTTGTCGAACCCCACGAATTGGATCTCGGGCTCCAGCTTGGTCCCGGTCATCTCGAACACCATGTCTTTCACCTTCTCCACCAAGCGGAGGATGTCGGCAGAGGTTGCCTCGGGGCCCGCCACGAAGAAGTTGGCGTGCTTCTCGGAGACGGCCACGTCCCCGACCCTGGTGCCCTTTAGGCCGAGGCGATCGATGAGGGCGCCGGCAGGCTCTCCTGGGGGGTTCTTGAACACGCTCCCTGCGTTGAAGGTGCCACCGGGCTGGTGATCCCGCCGCCACCTGGTGATGCTGCGCATCTCCTCGGCCCCGGCCACGGGGTCCCCTGGGGCACCCTCGAACACAGCCTCGACCACCAGGTCCGAGGGCTTCAGGTTGGAGTGCCGGTAAGAGAGATCCAACGTCCCAGGCGTCCCCTCACGGACAGTGCCCGTGATCAGATCGATGACTTCGGCCCTCACCAGCCGATCCTTGGTCTCGGTGCCGAAACACCCGGCGTTCTGACGCACCGCGCCACCCACCGAGCCGGGGACACCGACGAAGAATTCCAACCCGCCCACACCGGCCTCGACGGCAGCGCGGGCCAGCCGGGGCAGAGGCACGGCGGCGCCTGCGGTCACCGAGAACCCATCGATGTGGATCTCTGTGAAGCCGGAGCCGAGCCGGATGACCAGACCGTCGAACCCCCCGTCGGACACCACCAAGTTCGAGCCGCGGCCCAGGACGAGCACAGGGTGAGAGGAGATGAGCCCGGTGGCGATGAGCTCGCTCAAGGTCTCTCGGTCGTCGACCTCCGCTAACCAGCGGGCCGACCCACCCGATTTGTAGGTCGTGAGCGGGCCCAGGGGGACGTCGACGGTAACGATCCCCCGCTCGACGAGCTCGGTGAACGCGGTCATGAGGCCTCGGCGAGAAGTGCCGCCAGCTCGGTGTGCAGAAGTGTGATGTCCCCAGCCCCCAATGAGAGGACGAGGTCGCCCGGCTGGACCCGAGAGGCCAGGAACCGCGCCAGGTCCACCCGGTGCGGGACGTAGTGCACGGTGGCTCCGGCCACCCCTGCCGCCTCGGCCACCAGCTCGCCGGTGACCCCGGGAACCGGATCCTCCCGGGCACCGTAGACGTCGGTTACCACCACCACGTCGGCGAAGGCGAGTGCCCGCCCGAACTCCCCGGCGAAGCGCTCCGTGCGGGAGAACAAGTGGGGCTGGAACACCGCCCAGAGCCGGTCCGGGCCAGTCTCTCGGGCCGCCTCCAGAGTCACCCGAACCTCGGTGGGGTGGTGCGCGTAGTCGTCGTACAGCATCACACCCCCGACCGTTCCCCGATGCTCCCACCGCCGGGCGACACCCCGGAACCGGGAGACCCCCTCGGCCAATCGCGTGAGATCATGGCCCAGAGATGCTCCCAGGGCGAGGGCGCCCGCCGCGTTGAGGGCTACATGCCGGCCCGGAGGGAGGAGGCTCACCTGGGTAGCGCCCGACGGGCCCTCTAGCGTGAATGTCGTGCGGTTCTCGGACCGCGCCAGGTCGATGATCCGCCACGTCGCGGTCTCACCCTGGCCGTAGGTGGGGAGGGCGCAGCGACGGGCGACCTCGGCGGCTCCCGGATCGTCCCCACACACCACGGCGGGGCCCGCCACTCTGCCCGCCACCGAGCAGAAGCTGTCCAACAGGTCGTCCGCGGTTCCGAAGTGGTCGAGGTGCTCAGGCTCGACGCTGGTGACCACCAGCCCGGTGAGGTGCAGGCTCTCGAAGGTGCGAAACGCCTCATCGGCCTCGAGCACCAGCAGGTCGTCGTCGCCCAGGTGACCGTTGGTGCCCAGCGCAGCGAGGTCGCCTCCGATGATGAACGAAGGGTCGACACCGTCCGCCATGAGCGCCATGACCAGCATCCCGGTGGTTGTGGTCTTTCCGTGGGTGCCCGTGGCCGCGATCGTGGGGATCCCGGCAGTGAGCCGCTCGAGCAACTCCGGCCGTCTCCATACCGGTACGCTCCGAGCCGCCGCCGCCACCAGCTCCTCGTCGTGTTCTGGGACCGCCGACGACGCCACTACGAGATCGGCTGCTACCGCCATCTCGGGGTGGTGGCCGGTGGCGATCTCGATACCGATGTCGCCTAGATCCTCGAGTACCACACCCCCTCTCAGGTCGGTCCCGGACACCTCGTGGCCCAGACCATTCAAGATCCTGGCCAGAGCGCTCATACCTGCCCCGCCCACACCCACGATGTGGATCTTGTGATGCTCGATGATCATGCCGCGGCCTCCATCATCGCCGCCGCGATATCGAGAGCCGCCTTGGGTCGAGCTATCGCGGCAGCCGATCCTCTCATCGCCGAGAGTGCCGTCTCATCCCTGATCAGTGACCTCACCACCTCGGGCAGGAGTCCGATCTCCCCCTCCGGCACCGTCGCCGCAGCCCCGGCCGCAGTCAGCGAGCGGGCGTTCTCCTGCTGGTGGCCCGCGGATCCGAATCGGCCCGGTACGAGAATGGCAGGCGTGGCGGTGGCGGTCAGCTCGGCGACTGCGCCCCCCGCCCGCGCCACGACGAGATCGCAGCCCGCGTAGAAGAGCGCCATCTCGTCCTCGAAACCGATCCGTCGCCAAGTGACCCTTTCGGACACCGACGGTCCGGGTTCGATCCCCGGCGCCTCGGGGCCGGTGAGATGCACGACGTCGATCGCCGGGCCCTCCCAACCGGCCACCATCGCAGACAGCGCGGTGTTGAGGGTCTTCGCCCCCAAAGATCCCCCGACCACACCGAGGACCGGGCGGTCTCCGCCCAGCCGGTACCGCGCGAGTGCCTGCGATCTGAGCGCGGCGCGGTCGAAGTCCCAGAACGCCGAGCGCACCGGGTTGCCCACCCACTCGGCGCCTGGAAGCCCCTTCGTGTCGGGAAAGGCAGCGAAGGTGCGGCTCGCCCACCGGGTAGCGAGCCGGTTGGCCAGCCCGGCCTCCGCGTTCTGCTCGGCATTCATGAACACCACCCCGGCGGACGCGGCCGCCATCCCGGTCGGGAAGGTGATGTAGCCCCCCATCCCGAGCACAACCCTCACCCCCTGCTCTGATATCGCCTCCCTGATCTGCTTCCGGGCCCGCAACACCAGGAGCGGCAAGGTCAGGTTGGTCAGGGTCAGCTCCCTGCGCAGGCCGCGAATCTCCACCTGTAGGAACGGGTAGCCCTCACCGGGGTAGACGCGGGCCTCGAGTCGGTCGCCCCCGATGAACCTCACGTCTCCTCTGGGCACCCCTGACGCCACCAGGGCCTCGGCCACCGCCAACCCCGGGAAGACATGGCCACCGGTTCCGGCAGCCGCGATGAGGTAGCTCATCTCCCCCGGGACACACCGGTCTGGGCGATGTTCACGAGGACCCCGACGCCCGCCATGGAGACTGCCAGAGCCGTCGACCCGAAGGAGACGAAGGGGAGCGCGATTCCGGTTATGGGCATGACCCCGAGCACACCGCCCACATTTGCCAGCGCCTGAAAGGACAGCCAGGTGGTGATGCCGGCGGCGACCATCCGCCCGAACCGATCGGGCGCCCTCAACGCCACCAGCCAACCTGCCACTCCGAGCGCCACGAAGAGACCGATGACGGTGAGACCCCCGATCAGTCCCGTCTCCTCGCCGATGATGGCGAAGATGAAGTCGGTGTGAGCATTGGGTAGGTAGAACCAGCGCGCCCGGCTGGCCCCGAGCCCGACACCGAAGATGCCACCATTGCCCAACGCGTAATAACCCTGGATCAGCTGATAGCCGTTCCCCGAGGAGTCCGCATAGGGATCTAGGAACGAGGTGATCCGTTCGGCACGGTATGTCTCGTCGAAGGCGAGGAAGGTGGCGACTAGGACCACGGCGACCCCGAGGAGGAGTACGTAGCGCATCGGGGAGTCGCTGGCCACGATGACAGCCATCGCCGCGGCGCCGATGATGATCAATGTGCCCAGGTCGGGCTGTCTGATGACGAGAACGGCCACCGTGCCCACCACGAACAGCACCGGGACCAGGAAGTGGCTGAATCGATCGAGGATCTTGTGTTTGCGCTCGAGGAGATAGGCGAGGGTGAACACCACGGCCACCTTGGCCACCTCCGAGGGTTGGAAGGTGATCCAGGAGAGCTGGAGCCAGCGCTTCGCGCCGTTTATCTCCTCGCCGGTCGCCAACACCGCCACCAGCAGGGCGACCGTCGCCACGAACAAGGGCAGCGCCACCTTGCGGTAGAAGCCGTAGGGGATGCGACTGGCCACCAGGAGAAACAGGGTCCCCAGCCCCACCCCGACCAGCTGACGTTTGAAGAAGTAGAGCCGGTCCTCCGTCTGGTTGAGGGCCACTGCCGAAGAGGCCGACTGTGTCGCCCCGAGCCCGATCACCACCAGGACCACTACCAGCACCAACAGCACCGTCGCAGTGCGGTTGTTGATCTTGAGGCTGTCGGCCCTGTTACGGGCGGCCGCCCGGGCCTTCGATATCGAGGTGACGCTGGCTGTCATCCCGATCCTTCCCTCACCAGCTCGGCGAAGCGCTCGCCCCGTCGGGCATAGGACTCGAACTGGTCGAAGCTGGCGCAGCCCGGGGCGAGCAACACCGTGTCGCCGGGCCGGGCCACCTGGCGGGCCATCTCCACTGCGCTCTCCAACGTGCCCGCCAGACGCCCGCGCTCGCCGGCCATCTCGACCAGGGAAGGTCCGGACTCCCCGATCCCGATGAGCACCCTGACCGCGGGCTCCTCGACGATGGGACGAAGGTCGAGGTCCTTGGCCAGTCCGCCCGCGATGAGGATGACGCTGTCATGGGCCCGGATCGAGGCCACCGCAGCGTGGGGATTGGTCGCCTTCGAGTCGTCGATCCAGCTCACGCCGTCGGCGTGGAGCACGAGACTGCGGCGGTGGGCTCCAGGCCGAAACTCGACGGCCCCGCGCGCCACTCCGGACCCGGTGGCGCCCATTCGCATGGCGAGAGTCCCCGCAAAGGCCAGGTTCACGAGGTGGATCGGGTCGGCGGAGGCCAGGTCTTCTACATCGATCACGGTCTCACCGACGACCAGCTTCGCTCCCTCGACTCCTGCGCCGTCTTCGGGGAGACGATGCCCGGAGACCGGCACCAGGCGTGAAGGGGCCCCCTTGGCGAGATCGGTGGCGCCCGCGTCGTCGCAGTCGTACACCAGGAGGTCGGAGCTCGTCTGATTCTCGTAGATCCTCCGCTTCGCCTCCCGGTAGGAGTGCTTGGAGCCATGCCAGTCGAGATGATCGGCGGCCACATTGGTGATGGCCGCAGCCTTCGGATGGAACTCGTCGATGAAGCGGAGTTGGAAACTGGAGACCTCGACCACCAGGGCGTCGTACTCGTGGTCGGCGAAGTCGGACAGGGGCGTCCCGATGTTGCCCGTCGCCGGTGCCTTCAGCCCTGATGCCTCGAGCATCGCCGAGGTAGCTTCGGTGACGCTGGTCTTGCCGTTGGTCCCGGTGACCGCCACTACCGGGCTCCGCAGATGCCGCCAAGCCAACTCGATCTCGCTCCAGAGCGGCACCCCCCTCTCCAGGGTGTCGACCACCGGGGCCGACCGCTCCGAGAACCCCGGACTGGCCACCACGAGATCGGCGCCCTCGAGAAGGATCGGGTCCCAGGTCCCGCTGGCCAGCCCGAACCCTTCGGCAATCGCCGCAGGGGCCAACTCCTCGGCGTACATGGCGACGGTCATTCCCCGGCTCCGGGCGAGACGGGCCGCGGCCAACCCGGAGACTCCCGCGCCGAGCACCAGGGCCCTCATTCGAATACCTCGAGGGCGAGGAAGTCGCCGTAGAAGAAGCCGAGACCCAGCGCGACCCCGATCCCGGTGAGGATCCAGAACCGGATCACCACGGTGGTCTCCGGCCACCCACCGAGATCGAAATGGAAATGGAGTGGGGACATCCGAAAGATCCGCTTGCCGGTCAGCCGGAAGCTCGCCACCTGGAGGATGACCGACAGCGTCTCGGCCACGTAGATCCCGCCCAGGATCACCAACAGGAGGTGGGTGTTGGTGAGGAGGGCCAGGGCGGCGAGCAGACCGCCGATCCCCTGACTCCCCACATCGCCCATGAAGATCTTGGCGGGTGGGGCATTCCACCAGAGGAACCCGAGGATCGCCCCGAACATGGCTGCGGAGATCATCGCCAGCTCCAGGGGGTCGACCGCCGAGTAGAGACGGAAATTGGAGTTCTGCCAGAAGGCGATGACCGTGTAAGAGGCCACGACCAGGGCGGAGGAGCCGCCGGCCAGCCCATCCATCCCGTCCGCCAGGTTCACGCCATTGGCGGTGCCGGTCAGCATGATCAGGACCCACACGACGAAGAAGGCGCCGAGATCGATCCCCAGGGGCCGGACGAAAGAGAGCTCGGTGACCACCCCGGCCTCGGTGGCGCCCCAGGCGAAAAAGGCGGCTATGGCCACCTGGCCGGCGAACTTGGCCAGTTTGGAGAGCCCGAGGCTCCTCTGGTTGGAATACTTGATCCAGTCGTCCACAAATCCGACCAGCGCCATCCCCACCAGAGCCGCCACGGCGAGCAACCCGCCGTCGTTGAACTCCCGCAATTCCAGGCTGAATCCCCCGGTGGGGGCCAACACCCTGACATGAGCCAGCAGCCATCCGATCACGGCCGCGCTCACAAAGACCACGCCCCCCATGGTCGGGGTGCCGTGCTTGTGGGCGTGGCCTTTGATGTCCTCCTGGATGAACTGGCCCATCTCCCTGGCCCGGAAATACCTGATGGCATAGGGGGTGCCGAAAATCGAGGCGATGAGACCGACACCGGCGGCGATCAACAGGGGGATCACTGGCCCATGTTCCCCGATTTGGCGTTGGAATCCGCGGACTTCCGCAGTTGGGAGAGGGCCTCCCTCACCACCTGGCGATCGTCGAAGGGGGACCTCTCTCCCCCCGCCTCCTGAGTGGGCTCGTGACCCCGTCCCAGGACCAGGACGATGTCTCCCTCCTCGGCTGCTCGCAGGGCGGTGACTATGGCTTCTCTGCGGTCGATGACGACGACGGGCTCGGCATCGCTCGGGACCCCGGAGGCGACCGCCTCTGCGATAGCGCCCGGGTCCTCGGAGCGCGGATTGTCACTGGTGACAATGGCGACATCGGCCTCGGAGAGGGCCCTCCCCATCATGGGGCGCTTCTCCCGGTCGCGCTCGCCGCCCGCCCCGGCCAGCGCGATCACCCTTCCCCCGGTCATCGACCTGGCCGCGGCGACGGCCTCGGATATGCCCCGAGGGGTGTGGGCGTAATCGACGATGACCGTCACCGGGTCGTCTCCGGAGACCTTCTCGAACCTCCCCGGCACCGGCTCCAGAGCCTCCAGCCCCGCGGCCACTGCATCGAAGCCAATCCCGGCCGACAGGCAGCAGGCAGCCGCCAGCACCGCGTTGTCCACGTTGAAACCCCCGATGACCGGCGCCGTCACGCGCGACGATTCCCAGGGGGTGACCAGAGAGAACGAGGTGCCCTCGGGAGAGAGCGAGCGGTCTTCGCCGCGGACGTCGCCACTCTCACCCACGGTGAGGAGGTCTCCCCGGTAGGAAACCGCTATCTCGGCCCCGGCGGGGTCGTCGATGTTGAGCACCGCCGTGCCCACCTCGTGATCATCGAACAAGGCGCGCTTCGCCTCGAGATAGGACGACATGTCTCCGTGGAAGTCAAGGTGGTCCTGGGAGAGATTGGTGAAGGCTGCCACCGTGAACTTCGTCCCCGCCACCCGGTGAAGAGCGAGTGCATGTGAGGAGACCTCGACCGCCACGAGCGCAACGCCCGCGTCCCGCATCTCGGCCAGGAGCCGCTGGAAATCGGAGGCCTCGGGAGTGGTCCGCTCCGAGGCCACGGAGGTGTCCCTGTAACGGGTGTGGATCGTCCCCACCAGACCGGTGGCCAGACCGGCTGAGGCAGCGATGGACTCGATGTAGTGGGTGACCGTCGTCTTGCCGTCGGTGCCGGTGACGCCGATCACGTCGACGGTGTGCGAAGGCGAGTCGTGCGCCATTGCCGCCAGCGGACCGAGGGCAGCCCTCGTGTTCGCGACCACGATCTCGGGGACCCCGGCATCCACCGGGTGATCGACACACACTGCCGGGGACCCGGCCGCCACGGCGCGGGGCACGAATCGGTGCCCGTCGGTGGACTCGCCCTTGATCGCTACGAAGAGGACCCCAGGGCCGGCGGAGCGGGAGTCGTGGGTCACGTCCGAGATGAGGAACTCTTCGTCGGCTCGGCCGCGGACATCCCCGGACACGGCTGACGCCAGATCCGCGAGCGCCCTACCCCCCGCCATCAGGTGTCACCCCGAGACGATGCAAGGCCTGTTCCATGACCTCGGCGAACACCGGCGCCGCAGCCAGGTTGCCGGTGCGG
>CAZAHX010000053.1:0-9800 GCA_964485005.1 uncultured Acidimicrobiaceae bacterium
CTCTCCATCCCCCCCTCGGTTCTCACCGGGATAGCGTTCACCGCCTGCATAACCGCCTGGACCCTCACCCAGGAGGACGGTCGCAGCCTCTCCACCCTGTTCCGGTTCCTCATCGTCCCCCTCTTCCTCTTTTCGGGCACCTTCTTTCCCATCAGTCAGCTCCCCGGGTTCCTCGAGCAAGTCGCCTATGTCACACCCCTGTTCCACGGGGTAGAGGCGGTGCGGAAGATCGCGCTGCCCGGTGTGGACGAGACCATTGTCACCTCCCTTCCTCTCTGGATGCACATCGCCTATCTGGTGGTGATGGCGACCGTCGGCGTCTACCTGTCGATCCGCCTCCTCGACAAGAGGATCAGGCCATGAGCGTCCAGGCTCCCTCCCGGGTCACCCCCCTCGCCAGGATCACGCCATTCCGGGCGCAGCGGATCTGGGAGCACAATCTCATCGTCTACCGGCGGCTGTGGACCGTGGTGTTCAGCGGGTTCTTCGAGCCGGTCTTCTATCTATTCGCGGTGGGAGTCGGAGTCGGCGCCCTGGTCGGCGATGTCACCGGTCCGGGTGGGATCCCGGTCGCGTACGCCGCCTTCGTGGCGCCGGCGATGATGGCTGCCTCCGCCATGAACGGTGCGGTGATCGAGACCACCTTCAACATATTCTTCAAGCTCAAGTTCCAGAAGGTGTACGAGGGCATCCTCACCACCCCCATGCAGCCTTCGGACATCGCCATCGGCGAAATCGGGTGGGCGCTGCTCCGTGGGCTGCTCTACTCGACTGCCTTCGTGCTGGTGATGCTGGCCATGGGGATGACCAAGTCGTGGCTGGCCATCTTTGCCATCCCCGCCGCCACCCTCGTCGGCTTCGCCTTCGGCGCCTGCGGCATGGCCGCCTGCACCTACATGAGATCGTGGCAGGACTTCGATCTGGTGACCTTGGTGACCATGCCCCTGTTCCTCTTCTCCGGGACCTTCTACCCCCTCGACGTCTACCCCCCGACGATTCAGCTCGTGGCCAAGATCTCCCCCCTCTACCACGGCACCGAGCTGTTGAGGGGATTCACCCTCGGGGTGGTCGACTGGTCGATGCTGGGCCACACCGCCTTCCTCCTCGGCATGGGGCTCATCGGCGCCGCCATCGCCAACCGCCGTCTCGACGCCCTGTTGCGGAAGTGACCGAGTGTGAGCAGCTGTGGTCGAATATCGACCACAGCTGCTCACACACACTTAGTCTCGGGCGGGCGATGATCGACCTCGAGTTCCCGCTCCGCGCCCCGCGCGGCTCGGGGCTGAACACCAAGGGATGGCTTCAGGAGGCAGCGCTGCGGTGCCTGCTCAACAATCTCGACCCAGAGGTGGCCGAGGACCCCGAGAACCTGGTGGTCTACGGCGGCCGGGGCAAGGCCGCCCGCAACGTCGAGGCCCTGCGTGGGATAGTGCGCACCCTGGAGCGTCTTGACGGCGACGAGACCCTCCTGGTGCAGTCGGGCAAACCGGTCGGGGTGTTCACCACCCACGAGCTGGCGCCCCGGGTCCTCATCGCCAACAGCCTGCTCGTCCCCAAGTGGGCGACCCTGGAGCACTTCTGGGAGCTGGAGGAGGCGGGCTTGATGATGTACGGGCAGATGACCGCCGGGTCGTGGATCTACATCGGCACCCAAGGAATCCTCCAGGGCACCTATCAGACCTTCGCTGCCATCGCCGAGCTGAGGTTCGGCGGCACCCTGGCGGGAACCCTCACCCTCACCGCCGGGCTCGGAGGGATGGGCGGGGCCCAGCCTCTGGCCATCACGATGAACGGAGGCGTCGCCCTGTGCATCGAGGTGGACCCTCGCCGCACCGTGCGGCGATTGGAAACCGGCTACCTGGACGAAAGGGCCGACTCGGTGGAGGAAGCCGTCGAGCTGGCGATGGAGGCGAAGCGGGAGCGGAGGGCCCTCTCCATCGGTCTGGAGGGCAATGCCGCCGATCTCTTTCCGCAGCTCCTCGACATGGGGCTCGAAGTGGACATCGTCACCGACCAGACCTCGGCTCACGACCCCCTCTTTGGCTACATCCCGAGCGGCTACACCCTGGAAGAAGCCGCGGAGACCAGACAGGAAGACCCAGACACCTATGTCAAGGCGGCCCGGGAGTCGATGGCGCGGCACTGCGAGGCGATGGTCGGGTTCCAGGATGCAGGGGCCGAGGTGTTCGACTACGGCAACAATCTCCGGGGCGAGGCCCTGGCCGCGGGGTTCGCCGATGCCTTCGCCTATCCCGGCTTCGTGCCCGCCTACATCCGCGATCTGTTTTGCGAGGGCTCCGGGCCATTCCGCTGGGTTGCGCTCAGCGGCGACGCCTCCGACATAGCCGCCACCGACCGTGCCCTGCTCTCCCTCTTCCCCGACAACGAGCCGCTGAGCCGTTGGATCCGCTTGGCGCAGAAGAAGGTCTCCTTCCAAGGCTTACCGGCTCGGATCTGCTGGCTCTCCTACGGTGAGCGGCATCTCGCCGGTCTCGCCTTCAACCGCCTGGTGGCCGAGGGCGAGGTGTCCGCTCCCATTGTCATCGGGCGGGACCACCTCGACTCGGGGTCGGTCGCCTCGCCGTACCGGGAGACCGAGGACATGGCCGACGGCTCCGACGCAATCGCCGACTGGCCCATCCTCAACGCCATGCTCAACGTCTCGTCAGGCGCGGCCTGGGTGGCGGTGCATCATGGCGGCGGAGTGGGGATCGGCAATTCGATCCATGCTGGGGCCCAAGTTGTTGCCGACGGGACGGATCAGGGCGCTTTCCGCGTGGAGCGCGTCCTCACTAACGACCCCGGCACCGGTGTGATGAGACACGCCGACGCCGGCTATGAGAAGGCGCGATCGGTGGCTCGAGAGCGCGGTGTCGACATACCGATGCTTCATGCCGATCACTGACCAGCATTGGCCGCGAGCCGATGTCTGGCTGGCCCGCGAAGACGACGATCCCGAGGTCCTCGTGGTCGGTGTCCCCAGCTCGAAAGCGTCACTGACCCCTTCCCGCGCCGACCTCACGCCCCTCGAGCTGCGCGATCGACTTGGTGCCTTCTCCACCTTCCACAGCGAGACCAGGGAGGACTTCGGTGAGGTGAGGGTGAGAGATCTCGGAAACTGGCCGGTCTCCGAGCTCGACATGAATGCCATGCCCGCCGCCGTCATGGATCTGGCTGCCGACCTTCCCGACGCCCCCCTCACGCTGTTCCTCGGTGGGGACAACGCGATAACCCGGCCCCTGGTGGCGGGGATGGCCGACGATCTCACCCGGGTGGGCGTCATCACCTTCGACGCCCACCACGACGTGCGCGCTTTCGACGCCGGGCCCACCAACGGGACTCCGATCCGCGGTCTCATCGAGCACCACGGCCTGCCCGGTGACAACGTCGTCCAGATCGGGATTCACTCCTTCGCCAACTCGGTGCACTACCGCGACTACTGCGAGGCGAGGGGGATTCGCGTGATCACCATGGCCGACGTGGAGTACGCCGGTGTCGCCTCGACGGTGGCCGAAGCCCTCGACCGTCTCTCCGGGTGCGAGAGCATCTACGTCGATGTCGATCTCGACGTACTCGATCGAGCTTTCGCCCCGGGATGCCCCGGAGCCAGACCTGGTGGGATGACCGTACGACAACTCGCCCGGGGGGTGATGCTCTGTGCCCGTCAGCCCAAGGTGAGGATGATGGACTTCGTCGAGGTCGACGCCGCTGCTGATGTCGACGGGATGACTCTCGACGCCCTGGCACATGTCCTGCTGTCCGCGGTCGCCGGGTTCGCCGCGCGGCCCGGAAGGCGGGATGCCTAGTGATCTGTCGCTAGCCCCCGCTAACCACCTGCTCCGCCTCCTCGTCGAGGCGGACCGCCGACCGGTCCTCGAGAAAGCCATGGGGAAGCCGCACCGTGCGGGGGCCGCGGGAGTGGCCGCGAACCATGGTGTGGGCCTCCTCGGGGAACGGTATCTCGGGCTCGAGCAGTCTTACCAGCTCCTCGAGCTCCTCCACCGAAGACACCCGGGCAAAGGAGTCGCGGAGGGCGGGACCGACGGGGAAGCCCTTCAGGTACCACGAGGGGTGCTTGCGGAACATGTTGATCCCGAGCTTCTCCCCGAAGTGGTCGACGAGGAGCCGGGCGTGACGGATCATGACCTCCCCCACTTCCCCCAGCGACGGGGGGCGCCGGGTGGGCCTACCCGAGATAACGTCGGCAAGGTCGCGGAACAGCCAGGGCCGTCCCAGACAGCCCCTCCCCACCACCACGCCGTCGCAGCCGGTCTCCTCGATCATGGTCACGGCGTCCCAGGCGGTCCAGATGTCCCCGTTGCCGAGCACCGGAATCGTGGTCACCTTCTCCTTGAGCGAGGCGATCGCCTCCCAATCCGCCGCTCCGGCATAGAGCTGGCGAGCGGTCCGGGCATGGAGCGCCACCGCGGCAGCCCCCTCCTCCTCGGCGATGAGACCACTCTCCAGATAGGTGAGATGGTCCTCGTCGATCCCCTTGCGGAACTTGACCGTCACCGGGACCTCGCCAGCCGACCCGACGGCGGCGCGGACTATCGAACGAAACAAGTCCTTCTTCCATGGCAGCGCCGCACCGCCCCCGTGACGGGTCACCTTGCCCATGGGGCAGCCGAAGTTCATGTCTATGTGGTCGACCCCCATCTCCTCGACCAGCATCCGCACCGCCGCACCAAGCGACGAGGGGTCGGTTCCGTAGAGCTGGATCGAGCGCGGCCTCTCGTCCTCGTCAAAGCGGGCCAAGGCCAGGGTCTTCTCGTTGCGCTCTATCAGTCCCCGGGCGCCGATCATCTCCGAGACGTAGAGACCGGCGCCGAACTCCCGGCACAGACGGCGGAAGGGCGCGTTGGTGACCCCGGCCATCGGGGCGAGGACGACCGGCGGGTCCACGGTGAGGGGTCCGATGCTCAGCGGCATCGGGCCCAGGTTATTGGAGGGCCGCCGTCTAGTTGACCACGGCCGGGTTGGCTTTCCCGGACTCGGCGACCGCCACCAGGTTGTCGACGAATCTGACCCATGCCGGGGTGATGACCTGGATGATGGGATCGTCGACGGCGAAGCCCCCATGGGTGAAGAGGAGTGTGGATCCCCCGCCCTCGCCCGGCGATAGGTGGAAGCCAATGGTGGTTCCCTTCCACCAGGGCGGGTTCTCCGGCACGTGCCACTCCACGGTGTCCTCCGACACCTCGGCCACCTCGAGTTCGAAGACGACCGGGCTCGTGGGGAAACGGACCTGGAATTCGTCTCCCTTCTCCGCCGCCTCGCCTCGGACGTCGTCCGACCACCAACCGGCGATGCCTTTTGGCGAGTCGAGCCACTTCTTCAGCTCGTTGGGCGGACATTGGGCCTCGAATTGCGCCCTTATCTCGTAATCGTTCGACATCATGCCTCCAATCTGATTTAGCCGAGACTATATATAAGGCGGCCAGATATTTCAATTAAGACTAAAATGGAGGTCATGGGAATGGACCTACTCCAGGTGATCGCCGAGCCGAGACGACGGGAGATCCTCTCCCTGGTGTGGGACGAGGAAATGGCCGCAGGCGACATCGCCTCGCGATTCGACGTCACATTCGGCGCCATCTCCCAACATCTGGCCGTTCTGAGAGACGCCGGGCTCGTCATCGCGCGCCCGGAGGGGAACCGCAGGTTCTACCGGGCGCAGAAGGAGGAACTCGGGCCGTTGCGGGCGGTGTTGGAGGCGATGTGGAAGGACACCCTGGACGACCTGGCCTCGGCCATCAGCCGCGACGATGAGGAGCCGGGGCAGTGACGCCTCCCCTGGTGCTGGAGCGGTACATCGAGGCAGAGCCGGCGGAGGTATACCGGTACTTCACCGAGTCGGAGCTGTGGGCCCGATGGCAAGGCGTGGACGCCACCATCGAGGCCCTGCCTCAGGGTCTGTTCGCAATGACCATGGGCAACGGGATGCGTGCCCGCGGCCAGTTCCTCGAGCTCGTCCCCGACCGCAGAGTCGTCTTCACCTGGGGTTGGATCGATCATCCCGGGGTTCCGCCCGGTTCCACGACCGTCGAGATCGATCTCGTCCCCAAGGAGGAAGGGACGCTGGTGGTACTGACCCATCGCGGTCTGCCGGCCGATGAGGAGCCGACGCACACCGCGGGGTGGGAGCACTACCTGGAGCGACTCGCCATGGCCGCTACCGGAGCCGACCCAGGGCCCGATCCCGGCCCGGTCTGATGGTCTAGTGGTCTAGAACTCGGTGTCGGTGACGTTGTGCAGACGCACCTGGCCCTGAGCGACGAGCTTGCCGTCCCCCTCCCGGACGATGTCGACCTGCCACAGCTGCTGGGTTCGGCCGCGGTGGATCGGGGTCGCCCGGCCCACGAGCACTCCTTCGGTCGTAGCCCTGAGAAAGTCGGTCTTGTTGGTCACACCCACCGCTCCCGCCATGCCCTGCGACATCGCCCACATCGCAGCGCCGGCCGATGCCAGGGTCTCGATCATCGTGCAGTACACCCCACCATGGACCACCCCGTAGGGTTGGTGGTGGTTCTCGTTGATCTCCAGCCGGCCCGCGGCATGATCGGCCGAGGCGTCGGTGAGCTCGATCCCGGTGTGACCGACGTAGGTGGGGCGCGAGTCGAACGGGTTTTCCATCACGCCCCGCATCCCACGCTGACGCGGGGCACGGGCCCGAGATCGTCGTTGGCATACTCCCAGACCTCCACTCCCAGCCCCTCGTAGTAGGCGCTGTCCACGACGATCTCCATCTGCCCGTCGCCGTTGAGGTCGGCCACGGTGCCCACGCTGAAGGAGATGAGGAAGGCGTTTTCGGGGTCGGTTATCACCGAGTCCCCGAGAACCGCAGTCTGCACCTGGTTCTGCACCGTCTTCCGCATGAAGATGATCGAGTAGTCCCCCTGCTGCCCGAACAGACCCTCGGACACCTCCTCGGCCACCACGATCACCTCGTTGGTACCGTCCCCCTCCAGATCGGTGCGGTACAACTGCTTGATCACGGGATTCGCCACGTCGAGACCACGGGATGCGAGCAGCTCCCTGGCGAGAGCCGCGTATGAGCCGTCGTCGGCGAACGATTCAAAGAGATGGGGGTGGAGGTCCCATCCTGCCGAGATGGCGACACCGTAAGGGCCGGGCCACAAACCCAGGGAGTTGTCATCCTCCAACTCGACACCGAGGTTGAGCAACGGCTCGCACACCGTGGTCTGCGACCCCCCTGATGTGAGTGACCCCTGTCCCAAAAGGGAGACCTGATAGTCCTCCCCGTCTACCACGGGCAGCGCGCCGGCCTCCTCGGCGCTCACCCAGTCAGATCCGTCCCACCAGCCCAGCGCCCCGAGATCGGTGACGATGAGGGGCTGGTCGGCCCAGTTACCGGCGAGCGGCTCGCTGGTGGAGGTGGAGGCAGTAGAGGTTGTGGTGGACTCGACGGTGGTCGTGGGCGTGGTGGTGGTCGTGGTCGACTCGGTGGTGGTGGTCTGGGAGACGGTGGTTGTCGACTCCTCGGCTGTGCTGGTGGTCTCCCCGGCCTCTTCGGGAGATCCACATGCCGCCAGGATGAACAACGCGGCGAGCACGCCTCTGGTCATGGCCGTCAGTTAACCATCCGACCCCAAGACGGGGACCGGAAGTCCTCGAGCCCTGCGCCGACCCGGGCGAGGAGTCGAGGCAGGAGATGGATGGGAAGCCCGATCACCGTGTAGGGACTGCCGTGGACCGCTTCGACGAATGCCCCGCCCATGCCCTGGAGGGCATAAGCGCCGGCCTTGTCCATGGGCTCCCCTGAGGAGACGTACGCATCGATCTCCTCTTCGGTCATCGAGAGCATGACCACTCCGGTCACGTCCACCTCTGAATGAGTCACCGGAGCGGATCCGTCGATGGCAGACACGGCTAGCCCTGTGAAGACCTGGTGGGTGTCGCCCTGGAGCCTGCGCAACATGGACCGAGCCTCCTCGGGATGGGCGGGCTTGCCCAGCATGCTCCCCTCGTGGACGATCAACGTGTCGGCGGCCACCACGACGGTGTCGTGAGCAAGGGAGGCCAGGGATTTCTCCCGCGCCAGACGCTCGACATGGGCGGCCGCCGTCTCGTCGGGGAGCCGCCTCTCGTCGACCCCTGACGGCTCGACCACGAACTCCAGCCCGAGCTGGTCGAGCAGCCTGGCGCGACGCAGAGAGCCGGAGGCGAGGACAAGCCTCACAGCATCCGCCCCATCCTGACCACGACGGCGGGATGGGACAGCACCGCCGGCTCGATGACGGGGTCGACCGGGTAGAGCACGGCGTCGGCGGGAGTGCCGGGTTCGAACCGGAACGACCGACCGGTCGCTGCTCTCCCCGAGATCGAGACTGCCTCTACCAGTTGGCGGTTGCTCAGCCCACAGGCACCCAGCCTGATCGCCTCTTCCGCGACATCAGCGGGGGAGCCGACGAGGTCGGTTCCGGCGAGGATCGTCACCCCGGCCTCAGCGGCCAAGGGGAGTAGTCGCCGCACGTTCTCCAGGCCCTCCGAGAGAAGCCGGCCACCCGATGATGCCGCCCCGAGCTGGGCGATCGTCTCCTCGATACGGCCTACCGTCGGCACCCACATTCCCTCCCTCTCTGCAAGCGTGGCTAGATCGTCTCCGCTGAGGAAGAGTCCGTGCTCGATTGAGTGGACCCCGGCGGCGACGGCCAGTGTCGGCACCTCCCGAGCCATGGTGTGAATGGCGACCCGTGCACCGGAGGTCTCCGCCATCTCCACCGCCAACCGGAGTTGAGCCTGGTCGAAGTTAGCCACCGGGCCGACCCCGCGGCGAGGCCAGTCGCCTATCAGCTTCACCCAGCCCAGCCCGACCGCGGCTTGCGCGGCCACCTCGGCGCCGAGCCTGTCAGAGCCGACCTCGATGGCGAAGCCGGGGTAGTAACCGTCCTCTGCGGCGATGATACGGCCGGCCGCATCGATCTCGGGCCGCTCCGTGGGAGCGAGATGACGGGCGACCTCGATGGTGGTCGCGTCCCTCCAGCCTTTGTCGATGATCAGCGTCACCCCGGCCTGGAGGGACTCGCCGGCCCGACGTAGAGCTCCCTCGAAGTCGCCCGGCTCGTAGTCGAGCCTTTCCGCAGCCAGATGGGCGTGGGCGTCGACCAGCCCGGGCAACGCCCAGAGCCCCTCACCCACCGTGGTCTCGGCTCCGCCCTCGGCGACCACCCAGCAGCCGTCCGCCACGTCACGGGACACCGTCTCGCCGAGGGGGTCTCTGAGCACGAACCTTACGCTCATCCCGGGGACGGTAACTGCCGACAACTGGCCGCATAATGAAGGCGATGCGCCGATGTCTTCTCGTTGTCGTCCTCTTGACCGCCTGCTCGTCCGTGTCCGATCAGGCCCCATCCACTTCGCCGGTCCCGGACACCACCGCTCCCCGTCCAGTGACCAGTACGACTCGGGCTGATGTCGAGTACCAGGTCGTGGGATGTTCCTCCCCACCAGTCACCTTCTCGGCCCTCTGCCAGGTCTATCGGCTCGCACAACGCTGGCATGTCGATCGCCCCCTCGACGCCGACGAGCTGGCCGCGCTTGCACTCGAGGGCCTGGCCGGGTTCGAGACCGAGGACAACGAGTCGCCTCCGAGAACCCTCTTCTGCGCCATTCCCGACGACGCGTTTCTCACCGTGTGCGACGAGCTCGCCCGCAGGGTCGGCGAGACCGGACTGCCAGTGGGCCCGGCGATGGAGGCAGCGGTCTCCTCGATGGCGAACTTCGGCTTGGGTCCTTTCTCCTATTACGTGGCGCCCGCCGACGCTCAGGCATTCCGG
>CAZAHX010000054.1:0-9612 GCA_964485005.1 uncultured Acidimicrobiaceae bacterium
ATCTTCAGATGCAGCCGATGCCGGACACGACTCGCCGCCAGGGCGGCGATGAAGGACGCGGTGTAAACGGTGGGGGTGAGCTCCCACTTCACGAGGTCGGGGACGGCCTCGATGCCGGGCTCGGAAAGGAGGAGGATGGGAGCGTCGATCCCCGCCTCGCGAAGGCGGGCCCCCTCCTCAACCAGCGCCACCGCCAGCCGACTCGCCCCCGCGGCGAGGGCAGCCTCGGCCACCGGGGCATCCCCATGACCGTAGGCGTCGGCCTTGACCACGGCGCAGAGTTGCGCCGGTGCGATCAGAGCCGCCAGCTCAGCGACATTGTGCCGGATCGCGGAGAGATCGATCTCGGCAAAGGTCGGCCTCACCATGCGTATCTCCCGACCTCGGTGGTGAGAAGCTCTGCGGTGACCGTTGTCCTTCTCGCCAGCTCGGAGCCGGCCACCCCGTGCCAGTAGGCACCGGAGACTGCTGCCTGCAACGGGCCGAGACCTCGCGCCCAGAGGGCGCCGATCATGCCGGCGAGAACGTCTCCGGTGCCGATGCTGGCGAGCTCCGGACCGCCGGTGTTCACCAGGATGGGCACCCCTCCGTCGCTGACGACGGTCGGGTTCCCCTTGAGCAGGACGGTGATCCCATGCTTGCGGGCCAGCGCCCGGGCTGCATAAGCGCCTCCCCCGTACCCGGTGAGCCGGGCGAACTCACCTGCGTGCGGAGTCACGATCACCTCGGCACCGCCATCGGTGGCCGAGTTGAGGAGCTCTGGGGTGAGACCGCCGGCGTCGAGCACCACCCGCTCGGCCTTGGCGATAAGAGGGCGGGCGGCATCAATATCCGCCTCGGCGAGACCGGGGCCGGCGATGATGACATCGAATCGGTCCAGGCTGGCCTCGGCGTCGGCGATGTCGAAGGTGGGCAGCTGTGGGGCTATCTGATGGACCAGGTCGGCTCGTGGTGACGCCACCACCACCGACCCCGCCCCGAAGGCGAGGGCACTTCGCCCCGCATAGGTGGAGGCTCCGACGATACCCGTCGAGCCCCCGACCACGAGGACCGCTCCGGCATCCCACTTGTGGGTAGTGCGCTCCCGTCCCGGTCTGGGGGCGTCCGGTTCCTCTGCGGTGTAGAAGGCGGGCCGGCCCCCTTCGATCCCGATGTCGGCCACCGTGACCTTGCCGCAGCGCTCGGGGCCGAGACCCATCAAGTGCCCCGTCTTGAGTGATCCGAAGGTGACGGTCTCAATGGCGTGGAACGCCCTTTCCTCCACGCTCCCCGTGTCGGGATCGAGCCCGGTGGGGAAATCGACTGCAACCACCGGCACGCCGGTATCCATCCATTCGATCACTTCGCCCGGCAATCCGCCACGCACCCCGCCACCGAACAGGGCATCGATGACCAGGTCGGTCTCAGGGTCGGGAGGCCCGAGCCCGGCGACGGGGATCCCCGCCGCGGCCGCCGACTGGGCTGCGGCCGCTGCCACCTCGGTCTTCGGGTCTCCCAGCGACCGAATCTCGACAAAGGCTCCCCGGGACTTCAGATACCGCGCAGCCACATAGCCGTCACCACCGTTGTTCCCCGGACCGGCCAACACGATCACCCGCTTGCCGTACCCGGCGCCGTGGCGAGCCGCGGCCAGACCCACGGCGTGACCGGCGCGATCCATCGCAGCCGATAGATCGCCCTCCCAGGCCTTGTCGACGCGTCTGTACTCCTCGGCGGTGAGTACCGGCTTCACACCGAGAGGTTAAGCGTGATCCCCCACGGCTACCGCCATCACCAGCGCAGAGGTGTCGGTGTGGGTGATGGTCACCAGGACCTCGGTGACCCCGAGCATCTCGGCCCGGCGAGAGGCGTTGCCGCTCATTCGCACCGTGGGCTTGCCACCCCCTGTGATCTCGATGTCCTGCCACCCGATCCGACGCCATCCGGTGCCCAGCGACTTCATCACCGCCTCCTTGCCGGCGAAACGCGCGGCGAGCCGCCGCTCGGGACGGGCGAAGCGGAAGGCGTACTCGCGCTCGTGTGGGGTGAAGCAGCGCTCGGCGAACCTCGGGTACTTGGAGAGGACCCTCGCCACGCGCTCGATGTCGGCGAGGTCGACTCCGAGACCCAGGATCATCATGACCGGAGCGTATCTACCGTCTACTCGACCGTCACCGTCTTGGCCAGGTTGCGCGGCTTGTCCACGTCCTTTCCTCGGGCCGTCGCCACGTGGTAGGCGAGGAGCTGGAGCGGGATCACCCCGGTCACGGTGCAGAGGAGGTCGGGGGCAGCGGGGACTCTGATGACGTGGTCGGCGACCGAGCCGACCTCGTCACCCTCCTCGGCGACGAGCACGATGGTCGCTCCGCGGGCCCTCACCTCCTCCATGTTGGAGAGCGTCTTCCTACGAACGTGGCTGTCGGTCGCCACTCCCACCACGATCACACCCGGCTCGACCAAGGCGATGGGCCCGTGCTTCATCTCCCCGGCGGCGTAGCCCTCGGCCCTGACATAGGCGATTTCCTTGAGCTTCAGAGCGCCTTCCATCGCCACCGGGAAGTCACCCGACCGACCGAGGAAGAAGTAGTCCCGGACGTCGTTCCAGCCCTCGACGAGGCGGCGGATCTCCTCGGACTGACCCAGGATCTGCTCGACCTGGCCGGGGAGGAGCTTGATCTGCCCGATCAGCATCTCGATGGCGCCCCGATCCATCGACCCCCTGACCTGCGCCAGATACAGCCCGAAGAGTTGGAGAGCGACTAGTTGGGTGGTGAAAGTCTTGGTGGCGGCGACGCCGATCTCGGGCCCGGCCCTCGTGTAGAGGACCGCGTCGGACTCCCGGGCCAGCGCGGAGTCGACCACATTGCTCACACCGATGAGGGTCGCTCCCTGCGCCTTGCCGTAGCGGGCTGCCGCCAGGGTGTCGATGGTCTCCCCCGACTGGCTGATCGCGATCACCAGGGATCGCTCGTCGAGCACAGGGTCCCGATAGCGGAACTCCGAGGCGATATCGATCTCGGTGGGGATCCGGGTCCAGCGCTCGATGGCGTACTTGGCCATCATCGCTGCGTGATAGGAGGTCCCGCAGGCAACCACGAACACCTTGTCGACCTCCCGGATGAGCTCGTCGTCCAGCTCCAGCTCGTTGAGGACCACCCGGCCGGTGTCGCCGACCCGGCCCGCCAGCGTGTCGGCGATGGCGTGGGGCTGCTCGTAGATCTCCTTGAGCATGAAGGTGGGGAACCCGCCCTTCTCCGCCGCCTCCAGGTCCCACTCGATCTTGCGATGCTCCGGCTCGATCTCCTTGCCGTCGAGGTCGATGAGCCTGATGCTGGTGGGTCGGAGCTCGACGATCCGGTCGTCGTCGATGATCACCATCTCCCTGGTGTGCTCGAGAAAGGCGGGGATGTCGGAAGCCAGGAAGTTCTCGCCGTCTCCACGACCCACGACGAGGGGTGAACCGCGGCGGGCGCCGACGATCACATCCGGCTCGGAACGGCGGAGCACTCCGAGGGCGAGGGCCCCCTCGGCCTGATTCATCACCTGACGCACCGCCTCGGCCAGTGGGAGGTCGGCCATTTCCTCGATCATGTGCGCCACCACCTCGGTGTCGGTGTCGCTCTGAAAATCGTGACCTGCCTCGATCAGCTTCTGACGAAGCTCCGCCCAGTTCTCGATGATCCCGTTGTGCACCACGACCACCTCGCGGGTGCAGTCGAGTTGGGGATGGGCGTTACCGGAGTTGGGGGCGCCATGAGTAGCCCAGCGGGTGTGCCCGATACCGGAGATCGCCTCCGGTGGCGACTCGCTATCCACGAGACGGGCCAGATCGGCGATGCGGCCGGCGCGCTTGATCACGCTGACCCCATGGCCGTGGTTGAGGGCGATCCCCGCCGAGTCGTACCCCCGGTACTCGAGATGGGCCAGACCGGGCATGAGCACCCCCACGACCTCCCTCGGCCCTACGTATCCGACTATCCCGCACATACCCGTTTCCTTTCCGAGCAGCCGGATTACGCGGGTGACAACCCTTCTGTGTCGATTTACCCGGGCTAGAGCCGTGCAAATTGACACAGAAGATGAGAAACCCCCGTCTGAGCCTCTGTTCCGGGATCGCTCCCGGGTTTTGCTCTCAGACGTGTCGACCGGGCCGGCCGGGAAGGCATCCGCCGAGTGTTTCGATGACCTTCCTCCTCGTCACCTCGTCATCGAAGACGAGGCCGGGCGCTGTGGCTTGTGGTTGTCACTCTCTATCCGGGGCTCACTCCTTTCCCAATTTCGTCCTGGTCACCGTGGCCAGACGATCAGCGTAACCTCTCGCCGCCGACTCGGAAGGTGCTTCCACCATTATCCGCACCACGGGCTCGGTGCCCGAGGGGCGGACCAGCACCCTGCCCTCCTCGCCGAGCTCCTCCTCGACGCCTCTCACCTCGTCCCACAGCTCCGAGACCTGGGCCAGGTCGACCATCCGGTCGATCCTGACGTTCTCCAACACCTGGGGATACTCGACGATGGCCTCGGCCCGAAGTTGACGCAGGTCCTTGCCGGTTCCGGCCATCACGTTGAGCAACTGGATTGCGGTGAGCAGGCCGTCTCCGGTCTGGCCGTGCTCGGTGAAGATGATGTGACCGGACTGCTCCCCGCCGAGAACGGCCTCGGTGTCGAGCATGGCCTCCATCACGTAGCGGTCGCCCACCGGGGTCTCCACCAGCTCGATGCCTGCCTCCTCCATCGACTTGCGAAACCCGAGGTTCGACATGACCGTCGCCACCACCCGATCACCCTTCAGCTTGCCCTGGCTCTTCATGTGGCGGGCGACGATGGCCAGGATCACGTCCCCATTCGCGATCTTGCCGTCCTCGTCGACGACGATGAGACGATCGGCGTCCCCGTCGAAGGCGAGCCCGATCCTTCCCTTGGAGACCCGGGCCAGGAACTCGGGGTGGGTGGCTCCGCAGCCGGCGTTGATATTGGTCCCGTCCGGCTCGGCGTGGAACAGCTGAACCTGGGCGTTGAGCCGCTCGAATAGGGCCGGTGCCGCCTTGTAGGCGGCGCCGTTGGCACAGTCGATCACCATCTCCAGCCCGGAGAGGGAGTACCGGGACAGGGAGGCGAGATGGTCGACGTACCTCCAGAATCCGTCTCCGTTGTCCATCCGGAACCCGATGGAACCGCCCAGCGCCGAGCTCGAGCCGGCAGAGCGAAGCCTCTGTTCCAGCTCACGCTCCACCTCACCGGGGAGCTTGGTCCCTCGGGCGGCGAGGAGCTTGATCCCGTTGTCCTCGGCCGGGTTGTGAGAGGCGGAGACAATGGCGCCCATGGTGGCTGGGCCGGTTGCGGTGAGATAACTGATCCCGCCGGAGGGCAGCACCCCGACGTCGACGGTGTCGATCCCCGAGGCGTGTATCCCCGCCTGGAGAGCCAAGGCGAGCATCGACCCGGAGCGACGGGTGTCCCTTCCCACCAGCACCGGACCGCCGCGGAGCCAGGAGCCGGCGGCGCGGCCGATGGCCATGGCCAACTCGGGGGTGAGCTCCGATCCGGCGACACCGCGAACGCCGTCGGTCCCGAAGATCGGCTTGCCATCGTCGAGGAGACGACGGAGATCGGACATCTATCGCTTGGTGTACTGCGGGGCCCGACGCGCCTTGCGGAGCCCGTACTTCTTGCTCTCCACCACCCGGGCGTCACGGGTGAGCATCCCCGCCTTCTTCAGGGTGTCACGCAGTTCAGGCTCGATCGCGATGAGGGCCCTCGAGATCCCGAGACGGAGGGCGTCGGCCTGACCCGTGGTGCCGCCACCGTCGAGAGTCGCCTCGATGTCGAAGCGCCCCTGGGTCTGGGTGATGTTGAGGGGCTCCATGATCCTGATTCGAGTGGCCATGGTGGGGAAGTACTGCTCCAAAGGCCGGCCGTTCAGGGTCACGGTCCCCGACCCTTCACGGAATCGGACCCGGGCAACCGATTCCTTGCGGCGGCCGGTGGCCTGCACGAGGGGCTTCACCATCAGATCTCCACCTTTCGGATGTCGAGTTCCAAAGTCTGAGGCTGCTGCGCCTCGTGGGGATGGTCGGGCCCGGCGTAGACCTTGAGCTTGCGAATCACCTTGCGCCCCAGCCTGTTCTTGGGGAGCATCCCGCGCACGGCGCGCTCGACGACCGCCTCCGGCCGGCGGGCGAGGAGGGACTCGAACGTCTCCGCCTTGATCCCACCGGGGAATCCCGAGTGGCGGTAGTAGATCTTCGACTGGCTCTTGTCCGAGGTCACCGCCACCTTGTCTGCGTTGACCACGATGACGAAGTCGCCGGTGTCGAGATGTGGCGTGTACGTGGGCTTGTGCTTACCCCTGAGCACCTGCGCAACCTCGGAAGCGAGCCTGCCCAAAGGCAGATCGGTGGCGTCGACGAGGTGCCAAGCGCGCTCGATGTCGCCCGGCTTGGGCGTGAATGTCTTGTTCATCGTCATCTACTGGGACCTCGCACGGAGAAAGCACCTGTCTCGTTGGGAAACGGCTCCGCACCGGGAGCACGCACATGCTACGCGGCCCGGGGCGCCTAGGCCAATCGGAAGCTCTTCAGTAACCCACCTCCCACAAGGTGAGCCCGTGAGGTGGCGCCACCGTTGCGACGCGGGAGCGATCACGGGCTTCGATCACCTCCAAGGTCGACTCAGGCGGGGCAAATCCCCTGCCCACGTCATAGATGTGCCCCACTACCGATCGAACCATCTGATGACAGAAAGAGTTGGCTCGGATCCAGAAGAGCCGGAAGTCGCCGTCCTCCTCCCAGACCGCCTCCTCGACCACTCGCACGTTGCTGCGCCCCTCCACCGAACGACAGAATGAGCTGAAGTCGTGCTCGCCGAGCAGCGGGACCGTGGCCGATTGCACCCGCTCCATGTCGATCGAGGGGCCGACGTGCCAGGCCTGATGACGGGTCATCGGATCAGGTGCGATGCCGGTGTCGATGAGATAGCGATAGCGTCGCCACATCGCAGAGAAACGGGCGTTGAAATCGTCGTGTGCCTGCGCGATCGCGAAGATTGCGATCTCCGGGCCCAGGATTCCATTCAGGGAGCGGAGCACGGTGTCGGTGTCGAGGGGATCGTCGGTGACCATGGAGACCACCTGCCTCCGGGCATGGACCCCGGCGTCGGTCCGGCCGGCAACCGACGTCTCGGGTATGGCACCGAGCACCGTTTTCAGGGCTTCCTCCAGCTCGCCCTGGACCGTCCGCTGACCGCTCTGGCGGGCATAACCCCTGTACCCCGAGCCGTCGTAGGCCAGGTCGAGGCGAAAGGTGGGCATCAGAACATGGCGGCGAAAGCAGCAAAGGGCACGCGGAGCAGCGCCCGGATCACCACGGCGGCAGCCAGACCGATGAGCACGGAGATGGCGGCGTCCCTCATGGCGACGTCGGTGCCTTCCTTGGTGGCCACCACCAGCACGACCAGGTACCAGATGAGCCCGGCCGTGGCCAGGAGGCCGCCGAAGATCTCCAGGAGAAGGGGGAGAACGGCCAGTCCATGCATGGCGATGAGGGTCTGTGGGCGGTTGGTTGCGCCGAAGAGACGGCTGGCCGCGAACCATGTGGCGAACCCGAGGATGAGCCACGAAGCCACGGCGACGATCACGAGTTGCAGCAGCCCGATGATGGAGAAGGATCCGAGGCGGCCGACCCCCAACAGGGTGTCCCCCAGATAGGAGAGCGCCCCTACCAGCGACACCACGATCGCTGCGTCGGCCATGGCGTCGTCGTCGAAGAAGACCTCGGTGAACACCTTGCGATCGAGGATGGCGGCGCGAGCCGCCCTGGTCAGCATCTTGGTCACGGCGAGCGAGGCTAACCGCTAGCAGGCCCGTCGGGCGACTACCGGCGCAGACGGACCCGACTCACGGAATGGTCGGCCTTCTTCTCCAGGATCAGAGAGGCGCGCTCCCGGGTGGGCAGGATGTTCTGGTACAGGTTGACCTCGTTTATCTCCTCCCAGATACCGCTGGCGACCTCGGTGGCCTCTTCGTCGTTGAGGTCGGCATAGCGGCGGAAGTAGGCATCGGGGTGAGTGAAAGCGGTGCCCTTGAGGGCGAGGAACCGCTCGACGTACCAGCGCTCGATGTCGCCTGGGTCGGCGTCGACGAAGATGGAGAAGTCGAAGTAGTCGGAGACCGCGGCACCGTGGTGTCCGGCTTGGAGCACGTTGATGCCCTCCACGATGAGGATGTCGGGCTGGTCGATGACCCTGGTCCGGCCGGGGACGATGTCGTACCTGATGTGCGAGTAGACGGGAACTTCGAGTTGGCTCACGCCTGCCTTGGCTTGGGCGACGAAGCTCAGCAGAGCGGGTCGGTCGTAGCTCTCGGGAAAGCCCTTCCTGTCGAGAAGGCCCCGCTCCTCGAGAACGGCATTCGGGTAGAGGAACCCGTCGGTGGTCACCAGATCGACCGTGGGATGGTGGGGCCAACGGGCGAGCAGCGCCTGGAGCACCCTGGAAATAGTGCTCTTCCCCACCGCCACCGATCCGGCGACCCCGATGGTGAAAGGCACCGGCCGTGGCGGGGTGCCCAAGAAGGTGTCGGTAACCGAAGCGAGCAGGTTGCTTCCCTGCACGTAGAGATTGAGCAACCGGGAGAGTGGGAGGAAAGTGTCGGCCACCATCTCGAGATCGAGATGGACGCTGATCCCACGGAGCTTCTCGACCTCGTCTTCGGTCAGGGTGAGGGGGGTGCGGCCCCGCAATTCGGCCCAGGACTCCCGGTCGAAATCGATGTAAATGGGGACGCTCACCCACCCAGGCTACCGGGGGCCCCGTGCGATACTGCCGATGATGTCCCACCCTGAGTTCCCCGCCGATCAAGCCCGCTACCCCGAGGCCAGCCAGGCGACCACAGCTGTGACTCTGGGCATCTTGGGGATCTTCTTCACGATTTTGGGCCCTGTGGCCTGGTGGATCGCGAACCGCGAGCTCGAAGCGATCGACTCGGGACGACGATCTCCAGACAATCGCGGCACCGCCAAGACTGCAAAGGTGCTCGGGATCATCGGGACTATCCTTTTTGGGTTGGGACTTCTCCTGTCGATCCTGCTCTTCACCCTCTTTCCGGAGTTCTTCTCGGTCGGTTAGAAAACGCGAAAGGTCCTCGTCCGAGCGCCGATATCTGCCCAAATGGGGACGTTCACCGCGTCGTTGAAGACGTTGGGTGATCAGCGAGGTCTGCCGGCGACGGTCAACCTCGAGGAAGACACCCTCTCGATCATCGCGGGCGACCAGCACATCGGAAGTTGGCGTCTCCAGGAGATCACCCTCGAGCCGACGGCCGGCGGATATCGAATGGGTGCCGAAGGCGAGCAGATCCTGATCGAGATGCCCGAGAAGGAGGCTTTCGCCCAGGAACTGAACCAGCGCCCCGCACGGGGCCGTTCCCGCTTGCGTCGCAAAGAGAAAACCCCGACGAAGGCGCGTGCGGTGGCCAAGGCTGTCGCCGCGCCGGAGAAGCCCCACACCCCTCCCAGCTACGGAGTGCCGGCCCCTCCTCCACCCCGCCCCAAGGTGACCCTGGGCCGGAGTCGCGTCGAACCAGTCGAGCCCAAGCAGCCCGGGCCGCCTAGAGAGTCCATCATGTCCCGGGTCGATGAC
>CAZAHX010000055.1:0-9471 GCA_964485005.1 uncultured Acidimicrobiaceae bacterium
CTCTACCCCCGCGACACGCTGTCGACCTTGTGGCCCGGTCCCGACCCCGAGGTAGCCCTCAGCGACCATGCCGAGGCCATCGTCTCCTTACTGGAGCAGAGAGGGGCCAGCTTTTTCCGCGACATTTACGAGGGAGTGGGCGGAGGAGATCCCGAGACGATCGTTGAGGCCGTGTGGGAGCTGGTATGGGCGGGCCACCTCACCAACGACACCCTGGAGCCGGTCCGGGCCTTCACCGACCGGCGAAGGGGAAGGTCCGGCCGACGCCCTCTCTCCAGCCGTTTCCCTGCCCATGTCGCCGGTCGCTGGTCGCTCACCTCGGGGTTGGCCGGCGCTGCGGTCACCCCGACTGAGCGTCACGCCGCCTGGGCCGATCTCCTCCTCGACCGTTACGGGGTGGTCACCCGCTCGACGGTCCTCGCCGAGGGTTATCCGGGTGGTTTCAGCGCTCTGTACCCCGTGTACTCCCATCTCGAGGAGACCGGGCGGATCAGACGGGGCTATTTCGTCGAAGGCCTTGGTGGGTCACAGTTCGCCCTGCCCGGTGCGGTCGACCGGCTCCGGTCGGGAGCCAAGCCGGACCTCGCCGTGGTGGCGGCCACCGACCCGGCCAACCCGTACGGTGGAGTTCTGCCCTGGCCCGAGTCGGCAGACACCAGGCTGGCCAGGGATGCGGGGGCATATGTCCTAATCCACGATGGCGACCTCATCGGCTACCTCGACAAGGGACGACGCCGCCTCACCCTGCTCGACCCATCCCCGGAGGTCTTCTCCCAGGTCTCATCGGCGCTGGCAGAGATCGCATCCCGTCATCGCAAGCTCACCTTGACCACGGTGAACGGAGAGCCCGTGGTCGCCACCCCCCTGGCGGCTCCCCTCTCTGAATGGGGGTTCGCCCCCGCCCCGCGGGGTCTCACTTTCCGGGGTTGAGCCCTACTCCGCCGTAGATCTAGGGCCACCTCTGATCGTTAATGACCCCGCTCGACTAAACCCACGAGCGCGGAATCTTGCCCGGCGGATCCCGGGAGGGGAGGATGTCTCGATGGAGAGCGCACGTGTCGCGCTTCGCGCCCTGATCCACCCGGTGTCTTTGGCCGCCATTGGGTTGTTGCTGCTCAATGACCACGTCCTGAAACCCCTGCTCCCGGGTCCGCTCACTGGAAAGCTGTCGGATGTCGCGGGCCTGGTGTTCTTCCCCTTGCTCCTGTCGGTGGCGCTCGGTCCGGCGATACGCAAGCCGGGGATGACTCTCTGGACCTCCGTCCTGAGCACCGGTATCTGGTTCGGTGCCATCAACACCATCCCGGAAGCAGCGCGAGCGACCGAGCGCCTCATCACGCCGTTTCTGTCCTGGCGGGTCACCGTGGATCCCACCGACCTCGTAGCCCTTCCTGCTCTCGGGCTAGCGGTGCTCGTTTGGAGAAGGGCCGAAGTAGGACCATCCCGGTCCGAAGCTCAGGTCGGCCTTTCGCCACTTCAGCTCGGAGCGCTCCTTGTTGGTGCGGCTGCCTCAGTGGCGACGAGCTGCGGCGAAACCGTCGGCGTGCAGTTCGTCGAACAGGAAGGGAACTTGTTGATCGCGATTGGAGATCACGAGCCGACCAGTCGCGACGGCGGATATACCTGGACCGCCTGGGACTGGACCTCGTCAATTGAGGACGCCACGGGCACTCAGGTTACGGAAGGATGTTTCCCCCACCGGTCAGACCAATGTTTCCGTATCGATGGCGGCCCATACGTGGAGGAGTCCCTCGACGGCGGAGCGAGTTGGCGGGTGGCATGGCAGCTTCCACCGGGACGGGAGACTTTTCTTGCCAGGGCTGGCGGCGACTGTGACACCTATGAGGTCGCTGCAGTCGATCTTCTCATCACCGACGGACCGGAGCCTTTGGTGTTGGTGGCGATGAGGGACGACGGCCTGCTCCGACGCCTCCCCGACGGGACTTGGGAACGGGACGTGTTGGGAATGGCGGCGCCACTGGCCGACTTCAACGCCCACACCACGCCGGAATGGTTTGCTGCCCTGGGGGCAATGCTCACTGCGTTGCTCGTCTTCACGGTCAGGGCCCATCGGAGGATGTCCCCGCCTCATGGCCCTGGAATGGGCGGCTGGCCGACGGTGGGCATGCTCGTCCTCGGGCTCGCTCTCCTGAACAGCTGGATCCGCACGCTCATGGGGGACGATGGGCTCTTCATCGGCTTCTTCGATATCGGTGTGCTCGTTTTCGCCCTGATCGGGCTGGCCGGGCCGCTGGCGGTCTGGGCCCGACTCCACTCCAACCATCCACGTTCCGCCCGACCTCATGCCATCGTGACCACAGTCGGCATCTTTGGCCTGGGTGCGGTGGTCATCATCCCGTTTCTCGCCTGGAGCGGAGGTTGGATCGCCAGTTGGGGCACCGCCGCCCTCATCGCCGCCGTGGCCTCCATCGGGGTCGTCTCCGGCGCCTGGGTGCTGATGTCACATGCCCCCCGTCCCCGACACGCGGTCCCCGACGAGGAGGATCTGGCTCCGCAGGCTGCGCGCCTGTACCGCCCACCCTGGGCCGCGGTGGGCGCACTCGCCGTCGGGGGCATCGGCATTCTCTTCGGATTCGCCGGGATTTCCTTCGGGGCGCTGCTCTGGGGTCTGCTCGTCCCAGCGGGCGTAGCAGGCGTCTACCTCGCAGCACGGTGGTCGGGATATCAGATCCCTGCGGCCATCACCGCCCTCGCCATCGCCGCAGCGACCATCCCGATCGCCATCTCGGCCATTGGGCTCACCCTGCGGGCTATTCCGGCGCTGGTCGTCGGGTTCGTGTTGGCTGCCATTGCCCTCCGTCCACCTAATGGAATAGCCATCGTGTTTCGCCTGATCTTCATCATCCCTGTCTATTTGGTCACGCGATACATGCCGCCGCTTGGGCTGATCGGGCCGATCCTCGCCCCTCTCGCGGTTGTCGCAGTCGATTGGCTCGCCACTCAGATTTCGTCGAGGGTCTCGAAGGGCCTTCCACCCGAACCCCCCGACTGAGTCTCTCGTTGAGCGATAACACCCGTTGAGGGGGTGATCCGGCCCAACCGATCAGACCCGTTGCGCTCCTCTCACCCCTAACCCCCCTATGTCGGCTCGAGGGCGAGGTCTTCTTCGGCTACTACACCGAGCGCCTCACGGCCGCGTTGGGCGGCCCGGCTCATCACCACGATCGTCACCGAGAGAGTGACGATCCCGAGCCACTGTGTGGCGGTGGGCACGGTGTCGAAGACGGACCAGCCGATGAGGATCGCGGTCAGGGGGAAGGCGAGCTCGGCGAGTGTGGCGCTCGATGCCGGTGTGGTCGAGAGGCCCTTGTAGTAGATCGTCAACGCGGCCAGACCCGGAATCAGCGAGAGAAGGATGACGGCGCCGAACTCCGAGTAAGAGATGTCCAAGGCCTCGGCTGCCTCGTTGCGGAGCAGAAGTACCACCAGAGCAGCGGGAAGACCGATGGCGAACCTGAGGGCCGTCAGCTCATTCGTGGGGATCTTTCGGGTCAGATGCCGGCCCAGGACTGTCCCAAGCCCCCAGAGCATCGCGGCACCCAGGGCGAGTAGAGCCGGGGCGACACGGCTGACCCCCACCGCCAGAGGGTCGGGGAACGAGATCAAGTAGGCGCCCCCCACCGCGAAGCCGAAATACCATCCATAGCGGGGAAGGAGTCGCTCACCAAGCAACAGATAGGCACCCAACACGGCGATCACCGGCTGGAACTTCTGGAGCAGCAACACAGTGGTCGGATCGCCATAGGTGAAGGCCTCGGTGAACAGGATCGTGGCCACCGCAGACGCCCCCGCCCCGACGAAGAGCAGCGCGAGCAAATCTTTGAAGTCCAGGTTGGGACGGCTTCTCAAGAACCGAAACAGGAACGGGAAGGTGAAACCCACCAACACCAGGTGCTCCCAGAAGACCAGGACAGAGGCGGGCATCTGGAACGCCAACGCTGTCCTGAACAGACCGTCGGTACCCCAGAGCGCGGCTCCCGCGGCAACGAGCAGAAACCCGGCACCCAGCGTTCTCAACGGCCGACCCTCTTTCACGAGATGCCCGATGAGCTGGCGCCGGTCACACCACCGTCAACCGGGACAATGGCCCCTGTCATCCAGGAAGCTGCGTCAGAGGCGAGGAACACGATGAGCCGGGCCACGTCCTCGGGCTCGCCCACCCGGCCCAGGGGGTGCATCCTGGCCGTCGCCGCCTCGTCCTCGAGCAGCATCCCGGCGAGACGGGTCCGCACCACGGCCGGGGCGACGGCATTGACTCTGATCCCGGGGGCAAGCTCATGGGCGAGCTGGCGGGTCATGTGGATGAGGCCGGCCTTGGAGATGTTGTAGGCCCCCATGATCGGGCTGGGCCGGATCCCCGCCACCGAAGCAACGTTGACCATGGAGCCCCCGTTCTCCCCCATCCAGGCGCGATAGGCGGCGCGGGCCCAGAGCAGCGGCGCCCGCATGTTCACCGCCCAGGTCTTGTCGAGGGCGCCCAGGTCCACATCCATCAGCGAACCCGCCGCCGGGTTGGTGCCGGCATTGTTGACCAGGATGTCCAGCGAGCCGAAGCGCTCCACCGTGGCGGTCACCGCCTCGTCGGCGGACTCCTCGTCGTCGGCACGGTTGGCCAACGCCAGCACCCGATCTCGATCCACCCCGGCCCCAACCAGCTCGGAAGCGGCCGCCTCGATGGTCTCCGCCCTTCGCGAGGTGATGGTCACTCCCTCTGCCCCGCTCTGCGCCAGCTCGAGAGCTGTCGCATAGCCGATGCCGCGGCTGGCTCCGGTGATGACGGCCACCTTGCCCTCGACGGACACGTTCATCTTTCAGTGGCCCGTCGCCCCAATAATGGTGGCCCTATTCGAGCGACAGACCACTAGTGTCCGCCCCGCTTCACGCCTCCGTACTTCATGCGGGTGTCCGAGATGGCGGCGGCCCGTTGATCTTCCTCCTCCTCGTCGATCCCTGCATCGACGATCTCACCAACGAAAAGGGTGTGTGTCCCCAGATCGATGGACTGACGGACCTCGCAGTCGATCCATGCGATGGCCTCTTCGAAGACCGGAGCGCCTGTGGTGCCGATCCGCACCGGACGGCCGTTGAGCGTATTCCCATCGCGCTCGGCCGGCTTGGAGAACTTGACAAACACTTTGGTGTCGTCGGCAGGCCACAGATTGACGGTGAACGATCCCCCCTCGGAGATCAACCGATGGGTGACGGCGTTGTTGTCTACGCCCACCCCGATGAGGACCGGGTCCATGCTCAGCTGGGTGATCCAGCTGGCGGTCATCCCGTTCCACTCCTCTCCCGACGCCGACCCGATGAGGGCGAGGGCGTTGGGGATCTTGAACGTCACCTTGTTGATCAGCTCGTCATCCATCGCTTCCTGCTGACAGTTGGGAGGGGTCAACCCTAATGTTCCCCGGCGTGCGAATCCTCGTGGCCACCACCGGAGTGCTCCCGGCCGGGCCGGTGGCCGAATTCTGCTCCCGTCTCGTCGGTGAGGAGGCCACGGTGACCGTCATGACCGTGATCAGGGTGCCCCGATCGTTCCTCGAGTCGCTCGACGACGACGTGCGGAGGTCTTTCCTGGACGACTCCCTGGAGGAGTCCGACGCCGCCGAGGAAAAGGCGCTTCGCTACCTCGAGGAGAGGGGGCGACGCGCGGTCGACCCGATATGCGCCGCCCTCGCCGCCGAGGAGATCGAGTGCGACATCCGGTTCGTCGAGGGGGACGATCCAGCCGAGGCCATCATCCAGACCGCCCAGGCGATGGACGCCGAGATGGTGATCATGGGGGCCACCCGCCGGCTCTTCACCGAGGAGGCGTGGCGCAGCGTGTCGGCGCGCGTCATGGTCAACTCGCATCTCCCCGTCCTGCTCGTCCCGGGGTCGAGGATCGAGGACACCCAGGAGATGCCGATCATCGAGCTATAGGAGGTCCCGGGATGTTCCAGGAGTTCAAGGAATTCATCGGCAGAGGCGAGGTGATCATGCTCGCCGTCGGGTTCATCATGGGGGTGGCGTTCTCCGCCCTGGTGACCTCGGTCGTGGAGGACATCGTGATGCCGGTCATCGCCATACCCTTCGGCGAGCCCGACTTTTCGGCCCTCACCCTCGAGGTCAACGGGTCGGTCATCGAGTACGGGTCCTTCCTGACCGCCGTGAGCCTGTTTCTGCTCACCGCCATCGGCGTCTTCCTCTTCATCGTCAAGCCCTACAACCTGTGGGTTCGGCGCCGCGGTGAGGAGGACGAGGTGACCGGCCCGTCCGAGCTCGAGGTGCTCATCGAGATCAGGGACGCCCTCTTCTCCGAGAGCAAGGGCTGAGCAGCTCGCGGAATTTCCTGTCACACCCTCCTCCTACCTTGTCGGCATGGACCTCGGATCGTGGTGTGACCACAAACCGGTCTGGGTGGGAACGGTGGCCGTCTCCGCATGTGGCCATTGCGGCGATGTCGTCTGGCTCTCGGAGACCGGCTCGATGGACCCCGCCGAGGGCATGGCCGCCCTCTTCGGGAGTTACGACCTCATCGGGCCCCTCGTAGCGGTGGGGGCTCCGGCTCCCTTCGTCCTCGCCTACGCCCCGCCCTCGGCGCGCAAGCGTAAAAACCTCGACGCCCTCCCCCGGCGGGTTTGGCTGAAGGCTGGGCCACAGCTTTGGATGTGTCATGACGGGGAGAACCTCCTCCTCTCCACGCCACGGCGGCTGCTCTTCGACAACCTGACCCGGGGTGCCTGATGATGGGGCGCTCCTACTAGGAGGCGACCGGCTCGAACTGGGTCCGGTAGAGCTCGGCGTAGAGACCGCCCGCCTCGAGGAGGGTGCGGTGATCCCCTGTCTCCAAGATCCGACCCTCGTCGACGACCAGGATCTGATCGGCACGGCGCACCGTGGACAGGCGATGGGCGATCACCAGGGCGGTGCGCCCCTTCAAGAGCACCTCGAGCGCGTCTTGGATGAGGGCCTCCGACCGGGAGTCGAGATGTGAGGTGGCCTCGTCGAGGATCAGCACCTTCGGGTCCTCGAGCAGCACCCGGGCAATGGCGATGCGCTGCTTCTCCCCTCCGGAGAGACGGTAACCCCGCTCCCCCACCATGGTCTGGTAGCCATCGGGGAGATTGGCGATCATCTCGTCGATGTTGGCTGCCCGCGCCGCGGCGACCAGATCCTCGTCACTGGCATCCGGGCGGGCATAACGGAGATTGGCGGCGATGGTGTCGTGGAAGAGGTAGGTCTCCTGGGTGACGACCCCGACGGTGGCGGACAGCTCCTCGAAGGCGACCTGACGCACATCGATCCCGTCGATGAGTATCCGTCCCGAGGTCACGTCATAGAGCCGGGGCACGAGATAGGACATGGTGGTCTTCCCTGCGCCGGATGGCCCGACCAGGGCGGTGAGGGTTCCCGGCTCGGCGACGAAGCTGACCTCACGCAGCGCCCACCTGCGGCTTGGAGTCATCGGCACTATCTCTCCAGAACTTCGGTCTGAGTGCCAGCTGAACCGGCGCACCGCCTCGAGGCCCTCCGGCCCCTCTCCCCCGTACCTGAAGGAGACATCGTCGAACTCGACCTGCCCCCTCGCCGGAACCAGGGGCACCGGGTCAGCTGGAGCGGGAACGTCGGTCTCCAGGTCGAGCACCTCGAACACTCGCTCAAAGGAGACGAGAGAGGTGGCGAACTCGACGCGGGAGTTGGAGATTGCCGAGAGGGGACCGTAGAGCTGGGTGACCAGGGTGGAGAACATGACGATGGTGCCCAGGGTTATCGAGCCGTTGATCACCATTAGCCCGCCCACCCAGAACACCGCCGCCGTCCCCACCGCGGAGACCAGCCCCAGTGCGGCGAAGAACCCACGCCCCACCAGCGCCCGCCTCACCCCGAGATCGCGAACCTGGCCCGCCTCGGCGGCGAACCGCTGCTTCTCTTCCTCCCAACGTCCAAAGAGCCTGACCAGCATGGCGCCGCTCACGTTGAACGCCTCCTGAAGCACTGCCGACATCTTCGCTTCATGCTCCATCTGCTGCTGGGTCACCCGTCTCAGGACCTTGGCCACCCGGCGGGCGGGGAAGACGAAGAGGGGCAGGGCGGCCACCGCGAGGAGAGTGAGCCGCCAGTCGGCCTGGATCATCACCACCAGGATCACGGTCACCGAGATCACATTGGAGGCGATGGTGACGAAGGTCCCGGTGATCGCCTGCTGGGCTCCGACCACGTCACTGCTGAGCCGGTTCATCAGCTCCCCAGTTCGGGTGGCGGTGAAGAAGCGCAGGGACATCCGCTGCAGATGGGCGAAGAGCTGACGACGCAGGTCGAAGATGATCCCCTCGCCCACCTTCGAGGAGAGCCAGCGTTGGACCACGCCCACCCCCGCATTCACCAGGGGCACCCCGACCATCCCCAGACCGAGAAGAGTGAGCAGCGCGACATCGCCTCTCGGCAGGGCCCGGTCGATCAGTGCCCTGATGAGGAGAGCCGGCACCACGGACAGGCTCGAGATGACCACGATGGTGGCCAGGATCCCGGCGAGACCTGTCCGATAGGGGCGGCCATAACCCCAGACCCGCGTGAGCAGCTCCCGATCGATGTCAGGCCGGTCCTGCTCCTCGTCGTACTTGAGGTAGCTCCACCAGCCACCGCTGTGATAGATGCGAATCTCCCTGGTCGGGAGTTGAGACTACGAGGAAACCGGCTGTAGTTGGTCGAGCGGGATCAACACCTCGGACATCTCGAGGAGCGCCTCCTGCTTCAGATAGCTGCGTCCGAACAGCTCGTAGCGATAGGTCTCGTCGAACCAGATGAAAGTGGTGCCACCGGCAGCCGAGAGCCGCCAGGTGGGTCGTCCCCCGATGTCGACGATCTCGCAGGAGTCGGTGTTGCGATCGGAGAAGCGGGCGCAAGACGGAGGCTCGGTCGCCTCGGCCAGCTCGGCGATGGTCTCAGGATCCAGTGCGACGCGGAGCACGGCCATCTGAGCCACCGACCGTGAGCGGGTATATGGCTCCGCCGACCAGATGCCGAACGCAGCACTGGGATCGTCGGAGACCTCGCCGCTCGACTCGATCACGAGCTGCGAGGACACCCACTTCGCCCCGAAGGGAACCCTGGCGGGAAAGCCGATCCCCGGCAACGCGACTGTGATCTCTGCCCTCGAGGCCTGTATGAAACGGTCCCCCTCTCGTCTGGCGAACACCGCGGCCACAGCGGCAGCCGGATCATCGAGGCTCTGGTTGACGATGTCGTCGTTGGACCAGGCAAGCTCGGCGGAGCTGATCGCGGTGGGGATCGTCACCGGCACCGTGGTGGTGGTGGCGACCGTGGGCTCGTTGATCCAGTCGGAGCTGCGCCGCCCCACCGAACCCAGCGGGTCGTCGCCACACGACGTCAGCAGGACCGCCGTCGCGGCGACGAGGACGGCGAAGAAAACCGGCCGCGGCCGGGGAAGCAAACGGGATCGCCCCATGT
>CAZAHX010000056.1:0-1311 GCA_964485005.1 uncultured Acidimicrobiaceae bacterium
TCGGTGACCACCAGGAACTGATGGGCAGCGACGTCAACCTGATCCATCGGCTCCTCAAGAACTCGGTGACAGCCGAGACGGGCATCCGCGCCTACATCCTCTGCACCGATGCCGCCGAGCGGGCGCTGGGCATGGAAGAAGCCTCATCGGCCACATTGATCCCTTATTTCGAGAACGTACCCGACTTCGGGGAAGTGAAGGTGTGGATCAGGGACATGCACCCGGTGTTCGAGGAGAGGCGTGAGGAAGAGCGGATCGAGTACTCGGCGGACGAGATCCTTGCTACGAGCTCCATCGTGGTCGCCATGCCATCTGGGGTCCTTTGGGATTACCTCAACCAATCCGAGTTCCGCAACATCCTGAGCGGTGACGATCGGTTCGAGGTGCTGAATCGAAACGACGGGAGAGTCGGGCTCGGCTCCGTCTATCAGTGCTATCACGGCAAACAGGTGGTGTCTCAGGTCGTGGTGGAATGGCGCCCCTTCGAACGGCTGGTGCTGCGAACAAGCCTGCCATTCCCGGGGAAGCCGGCACACGTCGATCTCGACTGTCGCCTGGAGCCAGTCCCGGAGGGAACCGAGCTGACGACGGTGTTCGCCCGCGTGACCGGCCCGGCCCTGAAACGACTACTGGCGAATCTGATGCTGAAGATGATGAAGAACCGCAACCGCCGCGATCTCGAGGCCTTCCGCGACGCCGTCGAGGCCGACTTCGCCGCTTGGGAGCTGCTGGAGCACGGGATGCAGCCTGAGTTGACACCGGAATTGATCGGCGAAGCCGCCGCTTCCAGTCTTCGCTCCTGATCGAGCCCTACATGTTCCGCCGGTACTGACCGCCCACCTGGTACAAGGCGTGGCTCATCTGCCCGAGTGAGGCCACCTTGGCCGTCTCCATGAGCTGTGCGAAGGTGTTCTCCCCCGCCACCGCCACCCGTTGCAGCTCGGCTAGGGACCCTTCTGCCGCCTCTGCGTTGCGCCCCTGAAAGGCGCGCAGGTTGCCGATCTGACGCTGCTTCTGCTCGTCGGTGGACCGGCGCAGCTCGTTGGGGAGGATGAACGGCGACCCCTCCTTGGAGAGGAAGGTGTTGACCCCCACCACCGGGTACTCGCCCGACTCCTTCTGCTGCTCGTAGTAGAAAGACTCCTCCTGGATCTTGGTCCTCTGGTACTGGCGCTCCATGGCGCCGAGCACACCGCCGCGACTGGAGATCCGCTCGAACTCCATGAGGACCGCCTCCTCGACGAGGTCGGTCAGCTCGGCGATGATGAAGCTCCCCTGCAAGGGGTTCTCCGTCTTGTTCAGCCCCAGCTC
>CAZAHX010000056.1:1411-9435 GCA_964485005.1 uncultured Acidimicrobiaceae bacterium
TGGGTGATGGGATTGGCCCCGGCCTCGGCCATGTGATAGCCGCTGATCGACACCGAGTAGAAGTTTCGCACGTCCTGGGAGACGAAGTACTCCTGGACGTCTCCCATCATCCGCAGCGCGAACTCGGTGGAGAAGATGCAGGTGTTCTGGGCCTGGTCTTCTTTCAGGATGTCGGCCTGGACCGTCCCTCGCACCCGGGAAAGGGTCTCCGACTTGATCCGCTGGTAGACCTCGGCGGGGAGCACCTGGTCGCCGGTGACACCGAGAAGACGGAGGCCCAGCCCGTCGTGGCCTTGGGGTAGGTCGCCGTGATACTCGGGGCGGGGTCGGTCGCCGTAAATCTCGTCGATCTTTGTCTCGACCTCGTCCCAGAGGCCCTCGTCGGTGAGGTATCTCTCGCAGGCCTGGTCGATGGCGGCGTTCATGAAGAAGGCGAGGATCATCGGGGCGGGGCCGTTGATCGTCATCGAGACCGAAGTCGACGGGCTGGAGAGGTCGAATCCGGAGTAGAGCTTCTTGGCGTCATCCAGGGTGGCGATGGAGACACCTGAGTTGCCCACCTTGCCGTAGATGTCGGGCCGCTCGTGGGGATCCTCACCGTAGAGAGTCACCGAGTCGAAGGCGGTGGAGAGCCGTTTCGCCGGCATCCCCGCTGCGACGTAGTGGAAGCGGGCGTTGGTCTGCTCCGGCGGGCCCTCCCCGGCGAACATCCGGGTGGGGTCCTCCTCGGCGCGGCGGAAGGGATAGACCCCGGCGGCGTAGGGGAACTCGCCGGGGAGGTTCTCCTGGAGGAGCCACTCGAGACGGTCCCCCCAGGAGCGAAAACGCGGAGTGGCCACCCTGGGAACCCGGGTGTGAGACAGGGTCTCGTGATGGAGGGGGACGGCGATCTCCCGCCCCCTGACGTGGTAGACGAACTCGTCACCGGTGAACTCGGCGATCATCGCGTCCCAACGCTCCAGTGCCTTGAGGTTCTCCGGGTCGAGCTTGGAGCGGGCCTCGGCTGTCGCCTCGGTGAGGTCGACATCGGTCTCCACCGCCGCTCCCACCAGGCGATAGAGACGGTCGGCGGCCTCCGCCTGCTCCCGGGACCACTGGTTGTACCCGTTGACCTCCTCGACGATCTCGGCGAGGTAACGAACCCGGTCCGGGGGGACGACATGCTGCTTGACCGCCTCGTCCACGGGCAGGTCGAGGCTGCTCGTCGGCTCGAAGCCGTGATCGGCGAGGACGCCGACCAGTGCCTTGTAGAAGCGGTTGGTCCCCGGGTCGTTGAAGTCCGAAGCCACCGTGAGATGAATGGGGAGCTCCTCGTCGTCGGCGTCGAAGGCGAGGGTGTTCCGCTTGAACTGCTTGCGCACGTCACGCAGCGCATCCAGCGCTCCCTGCTTGTCGGCCTTGTTGATCGCCACCAGATCGGCGAAATCGAGCATGTCGATCTTCTCGAGCTGGGTGGCTGCCCCGTACTCGGGAGTCATCACATAGACGGCGAGGTCGGAGTAGTCGACGATCTCGGTGTCCGCCTGGCCGATCCCCGAGGTCTCCAGAAGGACCAGGTCGTATCCGGCGGCCTTGACGATGTTCAGAGCGTGCTGCACATAGGGGGAGAGGGCGAGATTGGACTGCCGGGTGGCGAGGGACCGCATATAGGCGCGGGGATGGGGAAGTGAGTTCATCCGGATCCGATCCCCCAGCAGCGCCCCGCCGGTCTTCCGTTTCGAGGGGTCCACCGAGATGATCGCCAGCCTCAGATCACCGAAGTCGAGGAGGAGTCGGCGGACCATCTCGTCGACCAGGCTGGACTTGCCGGAGCCGCCGGTCCCCGTGATCCCGATCACCGGCGCCTCCGACTCGGAGGCGCGACGCTCCATCTCGTCGAGGATGTCGGGGTATTTCTCCGAATAGTTCTCCGCGGCCGATATCAGCTCGGCGACCACTCCGGGTCGGTCGGCGCGCAGGGTGGAGAGGTCGAAGTCCTCGGCGAGCTGGCCCCGGGGGTAGTCGGAGCGGGCCAGCATGTCCTCGACCATCCCCACCAGACCCAGCTGGCGACCGTCGTCGGGCGAGTAGATGCGGGTGATCCCCTGCTCCTGGAGCTGCTCACCCTCGTCGGGGAGGATGGTGCCCCCTCCCCCGCCGAAGATCCTTATGTGGGTGGCATCGCGCTCGACGAGGAGGTCGTGGAGGTACTTGTAGAACTCCATGTGGCCGCCCTGGTAGGAGGTCACCGCGATGGCATGGGCGTCTTCCTCGATGGCGGCGTCCACGATGTCGATCCCGCTGCGGTTGTGACCGAGATGGATCACCTCCGCCCCCGCCGACTGCAGGATGCGTCGGAAGATGTTGATCGAGGCGTCGTGACCGTCGAACAGGGTGGTGGCGGTGACGAAACGAACCTTGTTGGCCAGCTCGAATCGCTTGTTGGCAGCGTCACTCATGGTGGGTCCAAGGGGGGGACTAGCCACACTGTACCGCCGATCTGATCCTCCCTCCAGGGTTGAGACCTGGGCCAACACAGGTAGCTTGACCAGCGGGATGGCTCAATTCACCGGCAGGCTGGAAGGCTCGGGGATCGACCCGAGCCGGGTGCTGATTCACATCGGCGAGGGGCGGCTCCGGATTTCCTCGGGGCGGCTTCACGTCGGGTCTTGGTCGCTCGACGACGTCCACGCCGAGCGGACCACGATCTACAAGTTCACTCTCGACATCGCCGGTCATGAGTTCCATTTCTTCCCCGATGACCCCTCCAAGTTCTCCGACCAGGTGGGGGCGATCATCGACCTCACCGAGCCCGCGGCCCGGTTCGGGCTCAAAGCGCGCATCGAGGAGGCGAACGCAGGCTGACATCTCCTCGCGAGCAAGCCAGACTTGGCCGCGATGAGACGATGGCTGAAGCGGATCGCCCTCGCCAGCGGGGCCGTGTTGCTCGCCGAAGCGCTCTATGCCCTGCTTCGCCCGGTGCCCGACCTCGAGGAGTTCGACCCCTCCATAGAGCTCGGCGATTCCGGCAACCCCACCTTGAGGGTGGCGGTCCTCGGCGACTCCTCGGTGACAGCTCCAGGGGTGGCCACCGCCGAGGAGATCTGGGTGAGTCGAGTCGCCACCAGTCTCGCCGAGACCCGTCATGTGATTCTGCGCTCCTTCGCTTTCGGCGGGGCCCGGGCTTCGGACCTGATCGCCAAACAGCTCCAGCCCGCCCTCGACTTCCGGCCCGATCTGGTGTTCCTCTCGGTCGGGGCCAACGACGCTCTCAAGGGCGTTCCCATTTGGAGGTTCGAGCGCCAGCTCGACCTTCTGGTGTCCGAATTGACCTCCGAGGGGGCCGTGGTGGTTCAGAGCGGTGTGGGTGATCTGGGCACCATCCCCCGGCTCTATCCACCTTTACGGAACCTGATGTCATACCGCGCTCTGGCCTTCGACCGGGCCCATCGACGAGTGGCCTGGCGCCACGGCTCGACCGTGGTCACGCAGCGCACTGACGATCACCATGTCTGGTACGAGGACCGCGGCCTGTGGGCCGAGGACCTCTTCCATGTCAGCGCTGCCGGCCACGAGCGATGGGCCGGGGTCACCCTGGCTGCGATCGAGCCTCTGCTGATGGAACGCGATGGATCGTCATGAGGCCTTGACCCGGCTGGCCGGGACCCGGGTAGCCCGTCTCGCCACGGTGAGACCCGACGGCAAGCCACATGTAGTGCCGGTCACCTTCGCCCTCGTCGGCGGCAACGTCGTCACCGCCGTCGACCACAAGCCGAAGACCACCCGGGACCTGCAGCGGCTGGCCAACATCGAGGCCAACCGCGTCGCGTCCGTGCTCGCCGACCACTACGACGAGGACTGGGAGCGGTTGTGGTGGGTGAGGATCGACGGCCAGGCGTCGATCTATGACGAAGGCGAGGTCTACGAAGGAGGCATCGAGGCGCTGATGGCGAAGTACCCCCAGTATCGGGAGCGGGCTCCAGATGGCCCCCTAATCGCCATCAGCGAGGACCGGGTGGTCTCCTGGGAGAGCACTTCCTGAGCTCGCGGCCCGATGAGCGCATGTTGCCGGTTCCTGAGCGCCTTAGGCTCTCCCTGCATAGAACGGGTTCGAGAAAGGCCATGCCTCATCGATCCACATGGCCAATGCCTCCCGAACCGCCGTATCTACTTCAGCACGACTCTCGCGCACCCATGAGCTGATTTCCGCGTCGTGGCCCGGGAGGCGACCCGGATAGATGTAGATACAGCCGATGACATCGTCACCTTGGAGGATCGAGTAAGTGAAGCCCCTGCGCTCAAGGAAGTCCTTGGCGTGTCGCACCAGATCCTGCAAATTCTCTTCCAGCGTCATGGCTACCGGCCAGTTCGGCTCTTCTTGTGGACTGAATCCGGGAGTAGATCGGATGTGGTCGATGCTCGACATCCATGCAGCGTGGTCACGGTCGTTGTGTTGCTCGCCCAACGGTTCCAGGTGAAACTCAGACCAAGCGTACGCATGCGGGACTTCGAAGCTCGACGGTACGAACGAGCCTGCCATCCAGCCGAATCTAGCCTCGGCTCAAGCCGTACATAACGGCACTTCCAGGTGCAATAGGCCGTAGCGTTCCCCGCCATGAAAGATCGTCTTCTGCCACCGCGGCTCACGGAGGGCGACCGGATCGGGGTGGTGACGCCCTCTTGGCCGATCACGCTGTCACCGTCGCCCGATCCTATGGGTGAGCTCGAACGGGGCATGCAGGCCCTGCGGGAGTTGGGTTTTCAACCGGTCTTGGGCCGACACGCCCTGGAGAGCACCGGCTACACGGCCGGGTCCTCCCAAGATCGGGCGTCGGACATCAACGAGATGTTCGCCGACCCCTCGACCCGGGCCATCATCGCCTCCCACGGTGGGCAGGTGGCCAACGGCGTCCTTCGCCATCTCGACTGGGAGCTCATCCGCTCCACACCCAAGATCTTCATGGGCTTCAGCAACATCACCACCCTCAACCTGGCCATCCACGCCCGGACGGGGTTGGTGACCTTCCACGGGAACATGGTCATCTGGCATCTGGGGATGGATCCTTCCGACTACGACCTCACCGAGTTGGTTGCGGTGCTCGCCGAAGGCCGGACCGGACCGGTTCCGAAGAACTCCGAGTGGCGAACGGTCCGCCATGGCGAGGTCGGCGAAGGGCGGCTCATCGGGGAGGCGATGGGGCTCCGGGGCCTGGCGGGAACCCCTTACGCGATACCCCTCGACGAAGACCTGATCCTCTTCTTCGAGGGGATGGCCGACCCGCCCGGGGTGACACAGACGTTCCTTCACCACTTGGACTACATGGGCGTGTTCGAGCGGACGAGGGGTGTCTTGGTCGGTTACGATGGCACTGCGTTCGAGGGGGAGCCACCTGAGGTCCCCTTCGTCGACATTCTCCTCGAGGTGACCGAGCGTCACTCGTTCCCCGTCGTGCGGTGCGATGACTTCGGGCACGGGTGTCCGAATACCGTCCTACCCGTTGGCGTTCGAGCCCGACTGGAGCCGACGACAGCCACGCTGGAGATGCTGGAACCGGCTGTCGAGTGATGCTCCTATCACCTGATCTCGCAACGTAACGCCCGCTGACCCAAGAAGCGCCGGACGGCACGTATCAATCGGTTCGTAAGTGCCCTTCGTTGGGGTGTGAGCATCGAATCACTCAGGAGTCTGCCTCGTCAGCAAGGATCTGTTCGATCGTTCGACGACCCATGCGACTCATCGGTGGATTGCTCAACCGGTAGTACCAGACGGCACCCACTGCTTGTTCGAAGGCCCATGCCTTTCCGCGCTCCCATTCGAGTTCATCACATCGGAGGTCTTCTCGAAGTAGCTCTCGTGGGCCGATGTCGAGCAGGTGCCAGGCACTGACGAGGTCGAGGGCGGGGTCTGCTGGACCGAGACCGCCGACGTCGAGGATCCCAGCGAGTCGACCATTGTCCACGAGCACGTTCCCCGGGATGAGGTCACCGTGCGTCATGACATCGGGCGACTGTCGGGGAAGCTCCCGTAGCCGTGCCCAGATCCTTCGTAGCCGGGAAACGTCGAATAGCTGCTCGCTCTGTTCGAAGCAGACCTCCATCCACTCGTCGTGGGACCGCAGGTCACCGCCGCGACCGTTACCGGCGAAGCTCCGACCACGCAGATCGATGGCACGGACCTGCTCGATGAAGTTGGCGAGGTCGTGCGCGAAGTCACTGGAATTCGAAGGATCCTGCTGGCTGGCGGTCGTACCGCGAAGCCACGTCTGCACGGACCACGGAAGGGGGTATCCGGCACCGGGCTCTCCGATGGCCACTGGCTCCGGCACGGCAAATGAGATGTGGTCGAGCAACTCGAGGGCGGCGTCGGCTTCGGATCGCAGCCACAGGCGTGTCGCTTCAATGTCGCCGGGCTGGAGGGGGAAGCGAGCCGCCAGTCTGCCGCCGATTCGAAATATCGCGTTGACGGTCCCCTCCATGTGAATCGGCGTGATCGGAAGCAGCGCCCATTCGGGGAACTGCTCAGAGACGAGTCGGCGGACCACATCGACCGTCACATGCAGCTGGTTCTCGTGCATGGCCATGTGCCGAACAATCGCAGCGGGTGCCCTTCCGATGCCGCGGAGTTTCTGTGGTCATTGGGAAGTCGCGTCAAAGGGACTGGGAGGGAACCGCTAGTAGCGCAGAACTACTGAACCCGAGCGATACCGTCCATGCGGCCCGGATCGAGCGAATGCCAGCATCTTTCTATGGTTCCCAGATCCAGAATGTGGCGTCTAGGTCACACTGGGCGAACCGCTCTGCACAATTCTCACCCGTAACTCCTCCTGCCACTCCGACACCGTTCCCGAAAGTGGTGCTCGTCATGGCCACAGCGGCCGGGTCGGGTGATAACGCGGTGGCGTCGACTGGGTAGCTATGCCAGATGTCCCCTTCTCCCGAGAACCAGACCGCTGCGCCGACTTTGGGCCGATATGTGGTGCCATCCCGGCCAACGGCCAGCCAACCGTGCGGTGTGTAGGTGACATCCTCCAATGCGGGGATGCCGACGGTGCGTGCGCGTTGTTGGCGGGCGCGCCAAGTCTGTCCATCGGTCGAAGTCCATACTCGCTCGTCGACGTTCCCTGCATCAGAGGTACCGCTGACAACGAGTGCGGTCTGGCCCGACGCGATCGCAGTGAGGATGACGTCCTCACTGGTTTGCGATTCCAGGGTCATGACCTGCCATGCGGTGAGATCAGTCGACACCCAAATCGCCGGCTTGGTCTGATCCACGTAGCCGACCGCGAAGACGCGACTGCCGTGCTGGACTACGTCGACCATCGCAGCCTGGTCTCCGAATTGGCTTAGATCACCGGTTCGGTCCCATCGCCGGGCGTCCGTTGAATACCAGACGGCTGGGATCGAGGTTCCTTCTGACAGCCACTCTTTGCCTACCGCAATGAGTCCGGCATCAGACACTGAAATGGCGTCGACTTCAATGCCACCACCCGGGCCGGCGAACTCAAGGAGAGCAACGCGGTCCCATACCCTGCCATCAGGGGAGACCCACACCGCCCCTTCGGACACGTGGTGTCCCACGGCTACGAACAACTGCTCCGCTGGGAACCACACCACGTCGGTCATGGCGGAATCGACAAAACTCGCATCTGATCCGATCCGAATCCACTGCTCGCCGGACGGCGATGTCCAAACCGCGGCCTCGTCGTCTTCGGTGCTGGTGGATCGCTCGTCCTCGCCGACGGCAACAAAACCGGAGGGACCGGCCGCAATGCCTGACACCACCTGGTCACCGGCCCGTCCAGTCTCACTTTCGCCAACTGCGGCCCTGACCCACTCTCCCAACTCTGATGGATGTGGGCCCCGCCGGGTAACTCGCAAGTCTTCAACGGTGCGGCCGACGAAGTCGTCATCTCCGTAAACAGTGACCTCGAGGTCGTTTCCAGGATCACACCACGAGGCGTATCCGCGCCCACGCACGACCTGGCCGCGGAGCGGATGCTCAGCCACTTCGGATCCTGGGACCACCTCGTGATGACATTGGCCGA
>CAZAHX010000057.1:0-9270 GCA_964485005.1 uncultured Acidimicrobiaceae bacterium
CCTGGTGGTGGAACCAGCAGAGGACGACGAGGTCTTCGGGGTTGGTCTCCCCACCCTGCGCCCAACTGTTGACATGGTGGACCTGGAGGCGGTAGCGGGAGTTGCAGCCGTCGGCTTGACACATCATTCGACTCTCATGGATGAGAGCTCGCCGTAACGCCGGCGGAGCGGTCCGCTGGGATCTTCCGTACACCATCGGTGTCCCGTCCTCGGCCCGAGCGGTGACCTCCACGGTGGCGTCACAGAGCACCGCCTCCAGAGCCTGTTTCCCCACCCGTGGTCCCGCTTCCAGGATCACTCCGGTTTCGGCGTTGGATTCGACGGCTTCCCTGGCATCGACAAACACTGTCACTTGAGCCGGCGGCGCCTCACCAGAAGTACAAAGTTCAGTGAGGGCAACGGCCTTACGCCAAGAAGAATCACCCCGAGAGCCATCAGGCAGGACAGGTAGCTGGTCGGCGGCTTCGGTGAGCGCCTTATCGACGATCGCCCCCGAATACCCGTCCAACCCACCCCACAGTCTCCACGACGACTCATCGAGGTTGGGCTGCATCACCAAAAACTGAGCATCAGCCGACCGGACCTCGTCCTCAGCGGTGATCCGGATCCGCTTGGCAGCTTCGGTCAGCACCCCGGCAACATCCAGGTGCAACAACAAACCCACCTCCGCGGGGATTCGGGATAGGGCCTCCACCCGGTCGAAGCTGACATCCCCGGCGGCCAACAGATCACGGAGACCAGGACGCTGAGCCGTCCTCCGCATCGTCTGCACCAACGACTTGGCGGCATCCGGACTCATGTCCAACCGGGCAGCCACCCACTCAGACAACGACTTACAACCATCCCCGGTGGCCACCTGACGACGATCCAACTCCTCGAGGACCAATGTCTGACGGGCCCGGAGCCGGGAGACAGACTGCTCGTCGTCAGCCAGCTGCTGCTCCAACTCATCAGTAGTCAACTGATCAAAACTCATAATCCCGAACATACGTTCGGACTGTGACGGAAACAAGAGGGCTCACCCGAGAACGCGAAAAGTTTCCTTAATTCCGATTTGCCCAGGCGAAACGGGTCACTGGGCCCTCTCCCCCAGCCGACGACCCGGACACATCGAGCCCGCAATCCTCTAGAACTCGGGTCACATCAACCGGGGGCTCGTCACGCGACCGACTCCCGTAGGAGCCGATGATCAGCCGGCCACCAGGCTCCACCCACCGGTGAAGTCGGCGTAGCCATACACACCACAACTCCTCCGGGCTGAGATCGAGCAAGGAGTAGACGAAGGTCCACCGCCGGTCCGGCTCCCAGGTCCAGGCATCGGCGACCACGAAGTTGGCGGCATGTTCGGGAAGACGCTCCCGGGCAAGATCGACCAATCGCACTCCGAGATCGACGCCATGAGGAACGATCTCATGGCCTTTCTCACGCGCCCAGGTCACCACATCCTCCGCCAAGACGCCATTGGCACAACCGACATCGAGAAAGCCGCCGTCTTGGTGGCTACCATCCACCAAAGGGGATCGCTCCGCCACCCATCGCTCCCGCCCCCCATGAAACCCGGACCGGATCAACGGGTCGTCCGACTCGAGATAAGCGTCCTCGAGAGCCCGGGCATCGAGCATGAAATCGGGGTCGGGCATGATGTTCGTCATCCCGCCGTGCGCCTACGACACGATCGCCCGCGGCCCCAACAGCTCCTTCAACTCGGCAAACAGGGCCGAGCGTGGCTCCACCTTGTGGGCATCGCTCAACCTGAGGATCTTGGTGGAGGCGTCGTCGGTCATCTCCAGGAAGACCGAGGCCGGCCCGGGGTGATTGGCGAGGATCGACTTCAGGTTGACCACCACCTCGGGGGTGAGCCGGGCGGCGGGGACCGTGAGACGCACTGTCGAGTCGTCGCGGACGGGGAGCTCCTTTATCTCCCGGGCCACCACTTTCACGTCGTCGCCGCGATGGTCGAGATGCCCGGAGACCACGATGACCGCGTCCTCGGTGATCAATGGCCCGTAGTCATGGACCGTCCTGGGAAAGGCGATGCACTCGACGGACCCCTCGAGATCTTCGAGCTGGAAGAAGAGCATGGGGTCGCCGCTCCTGGTCCAGCGTCGGGTGATCGAGCCCACGATGCCGCCCACGACGACCGAGGCCCGGTCGCTCAGCTCCTCGAGTCCCGAGATGCGGGTATTGGTCGCCGCGGTCAGCTGGGGTCCCACCGAGAGCAGCGGATGGTCGGAGACGTAGAGACCGAGCATCTCCTTCTCAAAGGCGAGCTGGATCTTCTGCGGCCACTCCAGCTCGGGGACCTCGATTCGGGAGGTGTCGGGCGCGCCGGACTCCCCGGCGAACAGTGAGTACTGACCCATTTCCTCGTTGCGCCGCCGCTCCAAGGTGGCGTCGAGGACCTGCTCGTAGATGAGGGTGAGGCCTTTGCGGGGAGCCTTGGTGCCGTCGAAGGCCCCGGCCTTGATGAGCGACTCCACGGTCCGCTTGTTGAGCACTGAAGTGTCGACCCGGTCCACGAAGTCGGCAAACGACTCGAAAGAGCCGTCGGCGCGGGCCTCGACGATCTTCTCCACCGCCCCCTCCCCCACGTTGCGCACCGCGGAGAGGCCGAAGCGGATCCGGCCCTCGTGGACGGTGAAGTCCGACTCCGACTCGTTGACATCCGGGACCAGCACCTCGATGCCCATCTGACGGCACTCGTTCAGATAGATGGCGGTCCGGTCCTTGTCCCGCTTGGTGGCAGTGAGCAGAGACGCCAGATACTCGGCGGGATGGTGCGCCTTGAGATAGGCGGTCTGATAGGCGACCAGCCCGTAAGCCGCCGCGTGTGCCTTGGGGAAGCCATAGCCGGCGAAGTACTCGATGAGCCGAAAGGTGTCCTGGCCCGTCTCTTCGGTGTGGCCCTGGGAGAGACAGCCCTGGACGAACTTCTCCTCCTCGGCCTTCATCACCGACTTGATCTTCTTCCCCATCGCCCGGCGCAGGTTGTCGGCGTCGGCGATCGTGTACCCGGCCAGCTCCTGGGCCACCATCATCACCTGCTCCTGGTAGACCATGATCTGATAGGTGTCCGCCAGCTTGTCGGTGAGCGCGGGGTGGAGCTCCTCGACAGGGGCCCGGCCGTTCTTGCGGTCGGCGTAGAGGTTGTGCATGTTGGCGCCCATCGGACCCGGGCGATACAGGGCGACCAGCGCGACCACGTCGTCGAAGCTGTCGGGCTGCAGCGATCTGATCAGGGCGCGCATCGCGGTTCCCTCCATCTGGAAGACCCCAATCGTGTCGCCCGACTGCAGCAGCTCGAAGGTGGTCGCGTCGTCCAGGGGGACATTGTCGATATCGACCCGCTCTCCCGTGGTCTGCTCCACGAGCTCGAGACAGCGTTCGATGATCGACAGGTTGCGCAATCCGAGGAAATCCATCTTGAGAAGACCCAGCTCCTCGACCCCGTGCATCTCGAACTGGGTGACGATCTCGGCATGCTCCCCCTTGCGTTGCAGGGGGACGATGTTGGTCAGCGGCTCGGGCGCGATGACCACCGCGGCGGCATGTATCGAGTCTTGACGCCGCAGCCCCTCCAGCCCCCGTGCCGCGTCGACGACCTCGCGCACCGCCGGATCGGCCTCGTACATCTCCCGGAGCCCCTGGGCGTTCGCATACCAGTCCTTGACCTCCGAGGAGGCGTTGGGGGCGGGCTCGGCGAGGATCTGGTCGAGGGTGGGGTCCTTGCCCAGGATCGAGGGGGGCATGGCCTTGGCGATGCGATCGCCCATCGAATAGGGGTGACCGAGGACACGGGCGGCATCCCTCACTGCCTGCTTGCCCTTGATCGTGGAGAAGGTGACGATCTGGGCTACCCGGTCATGACCGTACTTCTCGGCCGCGTAGCGGATCATCTCGCCCCGGTAGCGCTCGTCGAAGTCCATGTCGATGTCCGGCATGGAGCGACGGCCCGGGTTGAGGAATCGCTCGAAGATGAGCCCGTACTCGAGGGGGTCTATGTCGGTGATGCGTAGGGCGTAGGAGACGATGGAGCCCGCCGCAGACCCCCGCCCCGGGCCCACCCTGATCCCGCTCTCCCGAGCGTGCCGGATCAGGTCCCAGACGATGAGGAAATAGGAAGGGAACCCCATCTCCTCGATGATCTTCAGCTCGTGCTCGATGCGCTCCCAGACGTCGGCACCCGCATCCCCGCCGTAGCGCTCCCTCGCCCCATGCTCCACGAGACGCCGAAGCTGGGTGACCTCGGTCTCCCCCTCGGGCACCGGGAAGTGGGGCAGGAGGATCCTCCCCAAGTCGAGGCTGACATCGGCGCGCTCGGCGATAGCCAGCGTGTTGTCACACGCGCCGGGGAACCGGTCCTCCGGGAAGAGACTCCGCATCTCGGCTGCGGTCTTCAGGTAATGCTCCGAGCCTTCGAAGCGCAGCCTTCCCGACTCGTTGCGCAACGACCCGGTCTGGATGCAGAGGAGGACGTCGTGGGCCTCGTGCTCCTCCCGACGCGTGTAGTGGGCATCGTTGGTGGCGAGGAGCGGCGCCCCCACCCGCTCGGCGATGTCGAGGAGGTCGCCCATGATCCGGCTCTGTGCGCTCAACCCGTGATCCTGGATCTCGATGAAGAAGTCGTCCTTGCCGAAGATGTCCTGGAAGCGTCCGGCGGCGGCCACGGCGGCCTCGAAGTCGCGGACTCTCCCCTTGTTCCCCTCCTCGCTCTGAGCGTCGGGGGCGAGCAGTTGCGGGACCAGGCCGCCCAGACAGCCCGAAGTTGCGATCACTCCGGTCGAGTGAGCCGCCAGCAGCTCGGTGTCGATGCGAGGCTTGTAGTAGTAGCCCTCGAGATAGGACTTCGAAGAGAGTTGGAGCAGATTGCGATACCCGACCTCGTTCTCGGCGATCAAGTTCATGTGATACCGCCGGTTAGCGTCGCCGATCGGCCGATCGAAGCGCGATCCCTCCACGAAGTAGGCCTCCATGCCGATGATCGGCTTGATCCCGGCGGCCTGGGCGGTCTTTACGAAATCGACCACGCCGTAGAGGTTCCCGTGGTCGGTGATGGCGATGGCCGGCTGCCCATCCTCGACCGCCGCGGCCACCACGTCCTTCACCCTCGCGGCCCCGTCCAACAGGGAGTACTCGGTGTGGAGATGGAGGTGGGTGAAGGTCACTTTCGCGGATGGTCCCGAATCACAGAGCTGTAGTTCGTCGAATCTAGCACCCCTGCCCCCGGGGCGCCGACGCTCGGCTCGACACCCGGATCAGACCAGGACGGTGAGGACCGCGAGCACCCCGGCGGCCACCGCGATCAGGGTCCTCGCCCTCATCACGTCGCGGCCCTTGATCCTCGACCAAGCCTCTCCAATGACGAATCCGGCGACGAGCCCGCCCAGGTGGGCCTCCCAGGCGATCCCGGGGATGAGGAACGGTATCGCCGCATTGATGAGGAGGAGCACCACTATCTGCTGCAGCAGGTAGCGGCCGTGCTGGGTGTGGCGGCGTCGCACCGCCCAGTTGAACCAGATGCCGAACAGGCCGAATATCGCCCCCGACGCCCCCACCGCCGGGATGAGTGGATCGCCGAGATGGAAGAAGAATGCGCCGCCCACTCCCGCCGAGGCGAGATAGGCGACGGCGAACGGCAAGCTCCCCACACCACGCTCGATTTGGGGCCCCAGGATCCAGAGGGCGTACATGTTGAACAAGATGTGCATCAGGCCGGCGTGGAGGAAGATCGGGGTGAACAGCCTCCACCACTCCCCCGCCGCCACCGCCTGGTTGGACTGGGCGAAGAGGTCGTAGACGCCCCGCCCTCCGGCTCCCATACCTGTGAGCAGGAAAAGAACCACCGCGATACCGAGGAATATCTTGGTCGCCGGGGCGTCGGTCGCGGTGCGACGCCGCACTGGAAGCTCCCTCTGGCGTCCCTCCTCACCCACACACGCCGGGCAGCGCTGGCCCACGGTGGCATCGATCGAACATGCGGCGCAGATCGGCCTCTCGCACCGGCTGCAGCGAAGCAGGGTCTGCCGGTCCGGGTGGCGGTAGCAAGCCGGAGCTTCGGTGGTGTGGTCCTGGGTCACCAGCGCAACGCTAAATCGCCTCCTGCCCTACCCGGGCATCACCCTTCGGCATGAGTAGATGACCCTCCCCGAAGCCGGGTCAGGATGGTCTGCAGGTCCTCGGGCAATGGCGATGACACGGTGACCCTCTCCCCCGTCCCGGGATGATCGAAGGAAAGGCCGGCGGCGTGGAGAAAGGTGCGGGGCGCGCCGTGCCGGGGCGAGCCGTACACCCGATCACCGACGACCGGGTGGGAGATGGAAGCGAGATGGACCCTGATCTGGTGGGTCCGCCCCGTCTCCAGCCGCACCTCGAGAAGCGACACACCGGCCTCGGGAATCTCCTCTACGACCCGGTAGTGGGTGCGCGCCGTCTTGCCGCCGTGGAGCACCGCCCGGCGCGTAGGTCGCGACGGATCCCTTCCTATCGGGGCCTCCACGGTGCCGGTCGGGGCGGACATCGAGCCCTCCACCAGCGCGAGGTAGACCCTCTCGACCTGGCGACGACGCAGAGCCTGGACCAGGTTCCGATAGCTGTCCGGAGTCCTGCCGACCAGGATCGCTCCCGAGGTGTCCTTGTCGAGACGATGGACCAGCCCGGCGCGGTCCGGTGGGCCGACCTCGGCTAGTTCGGGGTAGCGATGCAGAAGTCCAGCGGCAAGGGTCCCCTTGCGGTGTCCCGCCCCCGGGTGGACCACGACACCGGCCGGTTTCTCTATCACGATCACCAACTCGTCTTCGTGGTGCACCTCGAAAGCGACCGGCTCGGGGGTCAGAGCCGGAGTCGCGTCGGGCCGCGGAGACCGGATGACTTGTCCTGTGGCAACCCGCTGGGACGCGCTCCCCGTCTCCCCGTCGACGAGCACACCTTTCTCCACCAAATCCCGTGCCCGTCTCCGGCTGATGGAGAAATGTTCGGCAAGGACCTTGTCGAGACGCTCCCCGTCCAGGTGGCCGGGGACCTCGATGGTCATCTCGTCTGCCATGCGTGAACTAGGAGCAGCCCCACTGCCGTGGTCACCGCGGCGTCTGCGACGTTGAAAGTGGGGATGGGCCACAGCGCAATCCAATCGATGACCTTGCCGTCGAGAAAGCCGGAGCCCCTGAAGACCCGGTCGAGCAGATTTCCCAGGGCACCACCCAGGACGAGGCCGAGAGCGATCAGCTCAATTGTGGGCCGGGGTCGCCACAAGACTGCCAGGACGACCCCGGAGACCACGATCGCGGCCACGCCCAGCAGCGGACCGGCATTCTGAAACAGGGAGAAGGCCGCACCGGGGTTCTCGGTGAATGTGAACGTCAGGAGATTGGGAATCACGGTCACGTCACCGTCCCGGAATGCCGTGGCGGCCAACCGTTTCGTGGACAGGTCGAGAATCACCACGGCTGCCGCTATGGAGCCGGAGATGAGATAGCGGCGGGTCAAGCCGTCTTCGAGGCGCAGGAGACGCAGAGGGTGGAGTACGGAAGCGCGTCGAGACGCTCCACCGGGATGGCGTCCCCGCAGCGCTCGCATATCCCGTACCCGCCGCTGTCGATGCGGGTGAGGGCATGACGGACCTTGCCCAGGAGGTCGATGGTGTTCTGCTCGATGGAGAGCTCCTTGGCGTACTCCAGCTTCATCGAACTGGCCTCGGCGTTGCCCGGGTCAGGGCTCCGGTCGGAGGAGCTCTCCGTCATGCGCGCCACCTCCAGCTCGCGTTCGTATTCCTCGATGAGCTGCTCGAGACGCTCCTGCTCATCCTCGAGCCGCTTTCGAAAGCGCTGGACTGTCGACTTGGCCAGTTTTCTTACCACGATCTTCCAATCGGAAAATGGCGGGGAACCTTAGCAACCTCTGAGATCCTCGGCGCCAACGGCTTCCCGCCCGGTGTTGCGGGCACCATCAACGCCAGGCTCACCTGGGTAATTCCCAAAGGGAGGTTGAAGCCTGGGCGCCATTAGCCTTCTCCGACGATGTCGACCAACAGCCGCGAAGGGGGTTTCGCCCCGCTACCGCCCACTCCCGACCACGACGGGTTGGAGAGGGAGATCCTGACATGGTGGGAGGCCAACGAGATCTTCGGCAGGCTGCGCAAGGCCAACGAGGGGGGCCCCAGGTTCAGCTTCATCGACGGCCCGGTCACCGCCAACAGGCCACTGTTCGGCGTGCATACGGCATGGGGACGGACCTACAAAGACGTGTTTCAGCGCTACAAGGCCGCCCGCGGGCACGACCTCCGCTACCAGAACGGATGGGACTGCCAAGGTCTGTGGATCGAGGTCGAAGTGGAGAAGGAACTCGGGTTCAACTCCAAAAGAGAGATCGAGGAGTTCGGTCTGGAGGAATTCGCCCGACGTTGTCGGGCCCGGGTGGCGCAATCGGTCGAGACGCTGCGTCGCGGCTCACAAAGACTCGGCATGTGGATGGATTGGGAGAACGACTATCTCACCTTCTCCGACAACAACATCGAGTACATCTGGCGGTTTCTCAAGACTCTCCACGAGCGAGGCTGGCTCTATCTGGGTCACCGCTCCACCGAGTGGTGCCCCCGCTGCGGAACCTCGATCTCACAACACGAGATCTCGATGTCCGGGGTGTATCAGGAGAAGAGCGATCCCTCCCTGTTCGTGCGGCTCCCCCTGATCGAGCGGGAGGGAGAGTCACTGGTGGTGTGGACCACCACACCGTGGACCTTGCCCGCCAATGTCGCTGCCGCAGTCCACCCTGACCATCACTACGGGCGGCGAGCCAACGGGGACTGGGTCGCCGTCGATCTCTATCCGGACGACGACTTCGAGGAGACCGTGGCGGGGTCGGAGATGGTGGGCTGGGCCTATCGGGGGCCCTTCGACGAGTTGGAAGCCCAATCCGGGGTGGAGCATCATGTCATCCCCTGGGATGACGTGACCCTCGATCAGGGAACCGGCGTGGTCCATATCGCTCCCGGGGCCGGCTCGGAGGACTTCGAACTAGGCCGTGTCCATGACCTCCCGGTGTTGGCGCCGGTCGACGGGGCGGGCCGCTTCTACCCCGGGTACGGCCACCTGGCCGGTCTGACCACGAACGAGGGCCGTCAGCCCATCATCGACTCACTCGAGGAGAAGGGCGCCCTGGTCGAGTCGGGGGTGTACGTCCACTCCTATCCCCACTGCTGGCGCTGCGACACCCCGCTCATCTTCCGGGTCGCCGACGACTGGTACATCTCCGTGGACGAGATCCGCCAGCCCCTCA
>CAZAHX010000058.1:0-8990 GCA_964485005.1 uncultured Acidimicrobiaceae bacterium
GGTGAACACGGCTCGGTTCTACAACGAGCACCTCCTCCCCCAGGCCAACGGGCTCGTCCCCACCGTCAAGGGCGGAAACGACCTCCTCTCCGAGGCCTCCTTCTGACTCTTACCGCCTTCGCCTTTCCGAGGCCCCCGTAGCGACATAGTTGTCGCTCACAGCATTGAGAAGCGTTCATCCTTCAGTCGTACTCGTGGCGGAACATGAGGGCGATCCTGGGTTCGGCCGAACGGGTCTTGGGAACCGCGTGCTCCCAGGTGCGCTGACAGCTTCCCCCCATCACAACCAGATCCCCGTGTCCGAGTGAGAAGCTCCGGCTCTCCCCGCCCGACTTGGGTCTGATCAGGAATCTCCGAGCCCCACCGAGAGAGACCGTGGCCACGATGGCCTCCGCCCGATCCCGTGCGATGCGGTCGCCGTGAAAAGCCACCGAGTCGTTGCCGTCCCGATACCACCCTGCGCTCACCTGGTCGAGTCTCCTCCGGTAACGCTCCGACAGGGTTTCGACCATCGCCGATATCACCTCGTGGATCGACGGGTCGACCCTGGCGACAAGCCTGGGAGTCAGCACCTCCCGGTCGTACATTCTGACCACCGGCTGGGCCCACTCCGCCGAGCTCGTCAGCGTCTCGAAGAGCGTCTCATCACCGCCCAGCCACACCGGGCAGTAGTCGAGCCAGGCCTCGTCATCGAGCTCGACACGCGTGAGATTGGCGAAGTCGGGGTCGAAGGCCACCTCCTGAGCCCCGAAGAGCGAGCCTTGATCGGGCAGCTTGGCGAACACGTGTTCGAGATTAGCACCACCCACAGAATCGGGGTCGGGTGAGAGGCAACGTAGGCTTGCCGGCATGGACCTCGCCGACAAGGTGGTGGTGATCACCGGCGCCGCCAGTGGCATCGGCGAGGCCATGGCACGACGCTTCGCCGAGGAGTCACCCGCAGCTCTGATCCTCGGCGACATCGACATGGAGCGGCTCGAGCCGGTGGCCGAGGAAGCGGGAGCCCACCCCCGAAAGCTCGACGTCGCCGACCCGGAGGGCACCCACGCCCTCATCGACGAGACCGAGGATCGTTTCGGGCCCATCGACCTGTACTGCGCCAACGCCGGATACGGGAAGGTGGGCGACGAGCAGACCGACTTCGGGGAATGGGATCGGATGTGGCGGGTGAACCTGATGTCCCATGTGTACGCGGCCAACCGCCTCATCCCCGGTTGGGTGGCGCGCGGCGAGGGCTACTTCCTCTCCACGGCCTCGGCCGCCGGACTTCTCACCAACTTGAAGGCGGCCCCCTACTCGGTGACCAAGCACGCAGTGGTGGCGTTCGCCGAGTGGTTGGCCGTGACCTACGGCGACGCCGGCGTCAAGGTGAGCTGCCTGTGCCCCCAGTTCGTCAACACCCCGCTGCTCACCGAGTCCGACGCCTTCCGCGCCATAGGGGGCGACAACGTCCTCGAGCCGTGGGAAGTCGCCGATGACGTGGTCGAGGGGCTCCGGGAGGAGAGCTTCCTGATCCTCCCACATCCCGAGGTGGCGAACTACTTCCAGAACAAGGCCAATGATTACGACCGCTGGATCGGGGGAATGAGAAAGCTGCAGCGAACGGTTTTTGGAAGCTGATGTCGATGAGCCAGACAAAAAAGCGTCAAGTCGTTGTGACCGGCATCGGGATGCTCGGCGCCCCGGGGATCGGGACCGACGATTTCTGGAAGGGGCTCCAGCAGAAGCCGGGACCGGCACCGCGGTTGATCGAGGACTGGGACCCGGAGCCCTGGATCCCCAAGCGCGAGTCCCGGCGTCTCGACCGGTTCACCCAGTTCGCCCTGGTGGCCACCGACGAGGCCTTCGCCCTGTCCGGCCAGCCCGACATCGACCCCCATCGAGTGACGGTGGCGGTCGCCACCGGGATTGGCGGTCTCGAATCGCTCGAGAACCTGGTCAGGGAGTCCGACGAGGAGAGTCCCCGGGTCTCACCGTTCATGGTCCCCATGATGATGGCGAATGCCGCCGCCGCGGCGATCTCTATCAAGTACGGGTTCGGTGGCCAGGTCACCACCCCGGTGGTGGCTTGCGCTGCGGGCAGCCAGGCGGTGCTCGACGGTCTTCGCCAGGTGCAGTGGGGTTATGCCGACATCGCCATCGTGGGGGGGACCGAGGCCGCCGCACGCCGCTCGGCGCGGGAAGGCTTCGCCGCGGCACGCGCCCTCTCGTCTTCGGGCTACGCCCTCCCCTTCGACAAGGATCGGGACGGATTCGTGATGGGGGAGGGGGCCGCCATCCTGGTCCTCGAGGCGGCCGACGTGGCCGAGGCCCGGGACGCGGAGCCTCTTGCCGAGATCCTCGGGGCGGCTTCGACCGGCGACGCCTATCACGTGACCGCCCCCCACCCGCGGGGGGAGGGGGCGGAACGGGCGATCCGGCTCGCCCTGGAGGACTCCGGGCTGCAGTCATCACAGGTGGTCTATGTCAACGCCCACGGCACCGGGACCGATCTCAACGACCGCACCGAGGGGGAGGTCATCGCCCGGGTCTTCGGTGACGACCAGCCGGCCGTGTCCTCGATCAAGGCGACCACGGGCCACTGTCTGGGGGCGTCCGGGTCGATCGAGACTGCCGTGGTGGTCGAGGCGATGCGACGCAAGGAGCTGCCGCCGAACATCGGGCTGCGACACCAGGACCCCGAGATCCCGCTGGAAGACATAGTCGTCGAGCCTCGGGCCTGGGAGCCAGGACCGTCGATCACCAACTCGTTCGGTTTCGGCGGTCACAACACGGTGATCGCCCTGGGACCGGTTTGACCCGGGGGGATTGGCGAGGGGGCCCACTATCGTCATCTGTGACGGGAGCTCGGTGAGACCGGGCTGAGAGGGAGCCTGAAGAGGCTCCGACCGAACGAACCTGACCCGGGTAATGCCGGCGCAGGGAAGCTCGCGCTCATCGCTCCCGGGAAATGAGGAGAGATGAGAACGAAAGCATTCCTGGCGGTTCTCGCCTTGATCGCCGCCGGCTGCGCAGGAACGGCAGAGGAGACACCGGAGAGCCTGACGCTGGTGTCGCACAACTCCTTCGCCGAGGGGGTCGTCGACGAGACCTTCGCCGCCTTCACCGCAGAGACCGGGATCGCAGTCGAGGTGGTGGGGGCAGGTGATGCCGGGTCGATGGTCAACCAGGCCATATTGAGCAAGGACAACCCGTTCGCCGACGTCCTGTTCGGAGTGGACGACACCTTCCTCTCCCGCGCCCTGAGTGAGGAGATATTCGCTCCCCACGCCGCGGAGGGCATCGACGCGGTCCCCGAAGACCTCAGGGACCCCGGCGATCGGGTGACTCCGATCGACTATGGCGATGTCTGCGTCAACTACGACAAGGAGTGGTTCGAGGCCAACGAAGTCGAGGTGCCGACCACACTGGAAGAGCTGGGAGACCTGGCGGGCGAGTTGACGGTGGAGCACCCGGCGACGTCCTCGCCGGGCCTGGCGTTCATGCTGGCCACCATCGAGCATTTCGGTGAGGACGGCTGGCTCGACTACTGGGCGCTTCTCCGCGACGGCGGCGTGACCATCACCTCCGACTGGGACACCGCCTACTACAGCGAGTTCACCCGATATGGAGGCGACTCGCCCCTGGTGGTGTCGTACGCCTCATCACCGCCGGCCGAGGTCATCTTCGCCACCGAGCCCACCGACACCGCCCCCACCGGAGTTGTCGAGGCGGGCTGCTATCGCCAGGTCGAGTATGCGGGCGTTCTGGCGGGCACCCCCCATCCGGAGGCGGCAGGGCGGCTCGTCGATTACATGCTCTCGGTCGAGTTCCAGGAGCAGGTCCCGCTCAGCTGGTTCGTGTTCCCGGTCAATCCGGATGCAACACTCCCCGATGAGTTCGTGGAGCACACGGTGATACCCGAGGACTTCGCCCGGCTCGGCTCGGAGCGGATCGCAGAGAACCGAGACGCCTGGATCAACCAGTGGGTCGAGGTGATGGAACAGCGATGAGACGGGCGCGCTGGGGCTGGGCGCTGGTCGCCGCAGTCCCCGCGCTCTTCATCGGCTACTTCTTCGTCTATCCAGTGGTCCGGATCCTGATCCTCGGGCTGTCCGAGCTCGGGGTCGGCGCCGGAGCGCTGGAGTCACGGTTGTTCCGTGTGGGGTGGTTCACCCTCTGGCAGGCGACTCTCTCCACCTTGGGCACTTTCCTCCTTGCGGCCCCGCTGACCTGGGCCGTCTCCAACTACGAGTTCCGGGGGAGGCGACTGGCCACCGCCCTGGTCACGGTCCCTTTCGTGCTGCCGACAGTGGTGGTGGGCTCGGCCTTCGTCGCCTTGGGCTGGCGCGGATCGGTTTGGGCAATCCTCGCCGCGCACATCTTCTTCAACGTGGCGGTGGTGGTGAGGACCGTTTCGACATTGTGGGGTCGGATCGACCCCACCCTGCTCGAGGCGGGCCGAGCGCTGGGCGGCTCCGAGGCCCGGGTCTTCTGGCACGTCACGCTGCCTCTGCTTCGCCCGGCGCTGGCGGCAGCGGCTTCGATCGTCTTCCTCTTCACTTTCACCTCATTCGGAGTGGTGCTGATCCTGGGAGGGTTTCGCTACGCCACCCTCGAGGTGGAGATCTACCGACAGGCGGTGACCCTGTTCGACCTTCCCCTCGCCGCCGCCCTGGCAGTGGTGCAACTCATCGGGGTCAGCGGAGCCCTCTACGCCTACTCCCGGTACCAGGAGACCCGGGCCGTGGCCTGGACGCTGGCCGGGGAGGCGAGCCGGCGCCGGCCCCGGGGATCAACCCGGTGGGTGGTGGCCCTCTCGGTCCTGGGGACCCTCGGCGTGTTGGCCGTCCCCCCGGCGGTCCTGGTGGCCCGATCCCTGGGCGGCAGCGCCTACCAGAGACTGTTACAGGACGATCGGGTGGTGGGGACCCCCATCGTCTCCGCGGGGAACAGCATCGTCTTTGCCCTGGTAGCGATGATGGTGGCGGCCATCATCGGGATGATGGCGGCCACCGTGATCTCGGCTCGGGCGGGCCGACTCTCCCGCTGGTTCGACCTGGTGCTCATGCTCCCCCTGGGAACCTCGGCGGTGACCATCGGCTTCGGTTTCATCGTGGCCCTGGGCTGGCCTGTCGACCTGCGCGCTTCCGTTCTGCTCATCCCCTTGGCCCATGCCCTGGTGGCCGTGCCCTTCGTGGTCCGGTCGACAGTCCCGACGCTGCGCTCGATATCTCCCGAGACCCGTGAGGCAGCCGCGGTGCTGGGGGCCTCACCTCTTCGGGTGTGGCGAAACATCGACCTCCCCATCGTCTCCAAGGCCGCCCTGGTGGGAGCCGCTTTCGCCTTCGTGATCTCCCTCGGCGAGTTCGGGGCGACTTCGTTCATCGCGCGACCGACGACTCCCACTATCCCCACCATGATCTTCAGGCTGCTCTCCCGCCCCGGTGAATCCTCCTTCGGGATGGCGATGGCCCTCTCCGTGGTCCTCGCGGCCCTGACCGCCGCCGTCGTGCTCCTCATAGACCGTGCCAGGGTCGGCGACGTGGGCAGATTCTGATGCTGGTGGTCGCCGAGCTGAAAGTAGAGATCGACGAGAAGGTCATCCTCGACAGGCTGACCCTCAACGTGAACGACAGCGAGATGGTCGCGGTGCTCGGTCCCTCGGGCTCGGGCAAGTCGACCCTGCTCCGGGCGGTGGCCGGTCTCTTACCGGTCGAGTCCGGAGACATCAGCTGGGACGGTGAGTCGGTGCTCGGCGTCCCCCCTCATCGCCGTGGCTTCGGCCTCATGTTCCAGGGCTTCGCGCTCTTCCCCCATCTCGACGTGGCGGGCAACGTCGGGTTCGGGCTGAGGATGAGAGGTGACGAAAACATCGAGCAAGAGGTCGAGGAGGCCCTGGAGTGGGTCGGGCTCGAAGGTTACGGGTCCCGGCCCATCGACTCACTCTCGGGAGGGGAGCGTCAGCGAGTGGCGCTGGCGCGGACCCTCGCCCCGCGTCCCCGGCTGGTGATGCTCGACGAACCACTGGGCGCACTCGACCGCAATCTGCGACGAAGGCTGATGTTCGAGACCAGGGAGATCTTGGAGGCAAGGGAGGTGACCGCCGTCGTGGTCACCCACGACCGCGAGGAGGCGGTGGCGATGTCGGACCGGCTCGCGCTGATGAGGGAGGGAACGGTGGTCCAGACCGGCCGTCTCGAGGACATCCTCGCCTCCCCCGCCGACGCCTGGGTGGAGACCTTCATCAGCTGACGGCACGAAGCGTGAGTAAATGCCGTCGCTCTACGACGGCATTTACTCACGCATGAGGCTTAGCCGCTGATGTGCTCCCGCCAGATGTCGCGCAGCTCCCTGGGTGTGATGAGACCGTCGTCGAGCGCTTCGCCGATGTCGACTTGCTTCAGGTAGTGATCGTCATCGAGAGCCTCGTATTCATCTTCGGAGATCCCTCCGCGATCGAGGAGACGTGCCAGGCGCGCCCCCAATCCGAACGGCCCGCGCCCCGGGTGGGATCGGTCGAGCTGGGGACGACGCTCCTCGAGGTCATCGAGCTCCGACTCCACCGCCTCGAGCACCGCCTCGGCGTGCTCCTCGCCGATCCTGCCCTCGTCGACCAGTTCCTCGAGGATGTCCTCCAAAACCCTCATGGCACCAGGGCCGGCGGCCTCCTGGGCAGCCATGTCGTCGTCTGAGTCAGTTGACTCCGAGTCGACGACGGCCCAAACGACGAGACCGACGATCAGGATCAAGGCGCCGGCGGCGACCGAGAGAACAACCTTGGTGAGCATGGTCAATCCTTCCCTTCTGGTGCCACCATTCTGCTCGGGCCTTGTTAATTCATGGTATACGGCCTGTAAGGCTCAAATCTTGAGCGACTGGAGATGATCCACGAACTCACCGGGGACCCGGCGCGGACGGCCGTCGAGATCGGTGAAGGCGGCAACGACGGTGAGGCGGGCCACCTCCTCGCCCTCGCGCCGAGTCATGGTCTGCTTCCAGGTCGACTTGACCCGTCCCGCGCTCTCCACCCAGGTGTGGATGGCGAGCTCCTCCCCATAGCGGGCCGCAGCCAGGAACCGGGCTTGTAGCTCGACTACGACCAACTGGAAGCCCTGCTCCTTCATCAGATCCAGACCCCAGCCCATGTCGGTCAGGTACTCGATGCGGGCGGTCTCGAAGTAGGAGAAGTAGTTGGTGTGGTTGACGTGGTTGTAGGGGTCCAGCTCGTAGAACCTGACCTTGACCGCGGTGGTGTGCACCTCTCGGTCCATGGGCACTTCGACCGCCAAACCTCCTCCTCGGCCGGGGAAGGGGCCGAGGCTACCCTCGCAGCCATGAAGGCCTGGCAGCTCACCGGCACGGAAGGCATCGAGTCCTACGCCCTCAACGACGTCCCCGAGCCCGAGCCGGGCCCCGGTCAGGTGCGCATCGATCTCAAAGTCTCCGGGCTGAACCATCTGGACATCTGGACCTCGATGGGCATGCCCGCCCCCAAGGAGCTGCCCCACACGACCGGCGCCGACGGGGCTGGGGTCATCGACGCCATCGGCGAGGGCGTGTCGGGGTTCGAGATCGGGGACGAGATCATCATCGACCCCTCTCTGTCCTGCGGGGACTGCCCCCAGTGCCGCAATGCCGACATCGTGTACTGCGAGTCGTTTCAGATCTTGGGGGAGCACCGCCCGGGCACGTTCACCGAGAAGATCGTGATCCCCACCATCAACGCGGTGCGCAAGCCTGAGGAGCTGAGCTGGGAGGAGGCCGGCTCGTTGGGGCTGGCCGCGGCGACTGCGATGAGGATTCTGGAGAAGGCCCGGCTTCGAGAGGGTGAGACCGTGCTGGTGGTGGGGATCGGAGGTGGGGTGGCGGCATCGGCCATGTACCTCGCGCAGGCGCGGGGAGCCACGGTGTATGTCACTTCGCGATCGCAGGAAAAGATCGACTGGGCCGTCGGGGAGGGGGCCGTCGCCGGCTTCGACTCCTCGGGGGAGTTCGGCAAGGAGATGGCCGCCGAAGGTGGCGCCGACCTGGTGGTGGATAGTGTCGGGCCGGCCACCATGAAGCAGTCGATGCGGGCGGCGAAGCGGGGCGGGCGCATCGCCATCTACGGGTCGACCAGCGGGGCGAAGCTGGACCTGACGATCCCCGTCCTCTTCTTCCGACAGCTCGAGCTGATCGGCTCCTCCATGGGGAACCATGCCCAATTCGCGCGGGCCCTCAATTGGATCCGTCTCGGGCGGGCGAAGGCCCCGGTAGCCAAGGTGTTCGACTTCTCCGAGCTCCCCGAGGCCCTGCGGTTCCTCGAGTCCGGTGAGCAGATCGGCAACGTGGCGCTCAGGCACGAGGACTGATCAGCCGGAGACACTCTCCACGAGCGCCGGCATCTCCCCGAGGGGGAGAGTCAATTCGAACTCCGTCCAGCCTCTGCGACGCCGATAGACCAGATCGCCCTTCATGAGGCGTGCCAGCTGACGGGCCACCGAGAGACCCAGCCCCACTGAGTCCGGTTTCGACTCCGACTCGGCCGCCCGGTAATAGGGGTCGAAGATCCGCTCACCGTCGGGGCTCCTGACGCCGGCACCGTTGTCCCTGACCGTGACCCTGGCAATGGCCCCCTCGGCGGCAACTTCGACCTTGATGGTGTCGCCCCCGTACTTCACCGCATTGGTTATCAGGTTCCTCAGGATCTGCCGGGTGCGCAGCCCGTCGGCATGGGCCGCCACCTCGGTGCCCGAGACTTCGATCGGTGGGCGGTCGAGTGCAACGGAATCCACGGTCCGGTTGCACTCGTCGAGGAGCATGACGTCGCCAGTGGTGATGGTCAGATTGCCCGAGGCGGCCCGCTCCGAGGTGAGGAGGTCGTTGACCAGCTCGGTCAGCTCGACCGACTGCGTGTAGACGAAGTCGGCCATCTCCGTCAGCTCCTCGGAGGTGTACCGGTCCGAGTTGTGGGCGAGCTCCCCCGCAAATCCCATCACCGCGGCCAGCGGGGTGCGCAACTCGTGGCT
>CAZAHX010000059.1:0-4286 GCA_964485005.1 uncultured Acidimicrobiaceae bacterium
GCATGTACTGGTGGAGCGACAAGGTCGTGCTGAAGATGTACAAGGCCAAGGTCATCGATCGGCCCCAGGCGCCGGAGCTCTACGACATGGTGGACCGGAGTCCGGGGGCTCTGGCTTGGAGAAATTGGGGGATCTCCGCGCCTCGGGAGCTGTGGGCTGGGAGGGCTTCGGTTGCCAGGTCCACCGTCCGCACGCTACCGACTACTCGTCTGTGGACCAGGGTAGGGCTGGTCTCTTGTCGGCCACGCGGCCCTCACTCAATTCGGCTCCGAGGGACGGGCGGGGGCGGTCAGGAAACCCGCTCGCGTACACGGAGACCCCCAAATTGTCAATGATTGGAGTGTCGCGCACCCACGTCAGAGTGTCCAGGGAAAATTTGGCAAATCGGTCACAGAGATCGCAAGAAATCGCTGATCACCGTGTTGAACTGATCCGGCTGGTCCATTGACGGTAGATGGGCGGTGTCCTCGAGGACTACCGCGGGTTGGTCGCTCAGACGGCCGGCCATGTGGTGCGCCGCCTCGATGATGTCGGGAAGGTCGTGTTCGCCCACGATCAGTAGCGACGGCGGCGCGGGATCCGGCAGTTTTTCGATCTTGGAAGCAACTCGCAGCTCGTCACGTGCCGTCTCATTGCGCAGTGCGATCAGGTCCATGTCGCAAAACAGGTCGACGACCTCGGGGTCGAGGTCGTCGAGGGTGCGGTCTTTGCCCGCCAGCCAAACCTCGGCCTCCAGCCGGGCTGCCCTCTCCAGGTCACCGGCATCGAAAGACTCCACCGCCAGCGGCCACTCGGGGGGCTCCCAGGTGCTCTCGGGTTGGAACCCGGGAGCGTCGGCGCCAATCAGGACCAGGCCCCGCACTCGCTCGGGATGATCGCTGGCGAGGGCCAAGGCGACCGCCCCGCCCATCGAGCAGCCCACCGCCACCACCTGGGCAAGATCGAGATGGTTCATCACTGACAAGGCGTCGTCTGTGTCTGAATAGCGCTCAGTGCCGAACGATGTCTGCCCGAAACCTCTGCGGTCGAAGGCGACCATGCGGTAACCCTCGATGGCGTCGAATTGGGACTGCCACATCCTGGAGTCGGCCACACCGGCATGGAGGAAGAGCACGGCAGGGCCCTCCCCGCTCTCGATGCAGAAGAGACTCGTGGTGCCCGCCGGCACCTCGTGCGTGCCCATCGAGGGCACTGTATGCCGAATTGCCTGTATGGAGTGTCCCGGTACACTTACAGCTGCAACTCCAACACCTCGGCCGAAGACCGCAGGCGCCCGATAGGGCTGAAAGGGAAGTTCCCGCCGGCGCAGGTCCGCTTCTCGAAGCCCCTTGTCTTCCGTCGAGGGGCTTAGTTGATGATTGGGAGAAGCGATGCCAAGACCGGAAAAGGTCCAAGCTGTAGCCGACATCCGAGAGAGGCTCGAGAAGTCGCGTGCGGTGTTCCTCACCGAATACCGCGGTCTGTCCGTCAAGGCGGTTCAGGACCTGCGACGCAGTCTTCGCCAGGCGGGCGCAGAGTACAAGGTGGTCAAGATGACCTTGGCCAAGCTCGCCGCGGGCGACGCCGGGATCGAGGGTCTCGACGAGTTCCTCGCCGGTCCCACCGCCCTCGCCTTTGCCGAGGACGATGCGGTGGCCACCGCCAAAGCGCTCAAGGAGTTCTCGAAGTCCAACGAGGCCTTCGTGCTCAAGGCGGCTTATCTGGCGGGGGAGATCCTCTCAGCTGAAGAAATCTCCAAACTCGCTGAGGTGGAGCCCCGCGAGGTCCTCCTGGCCAAGATCGCAGGCGCGACCAAGGCTCCGCTGTTCAAGGCCGCAGGGATGTTCGGATCGTTCACTCGAGACGCCGCATCGGTGTTCGCACAGCTATTGGAGAAGAAGGAGTCGGGTGAGCCCGCTCCGGCCGGGGAAGCCACCGGGGCTGCCCCGCCCGACGAGGAGCCCGCAGAGACCAACGTCGAGGAGACCGAGGAGGAATAGAGACATGGCCAAGCTGAAGACAGAGGAGCTGCTCAGCGCATTCGAGGAGATGACAGTCCTCGAGTTGAAGGAGTTCCTGGACGCATTCGAAGAGAAGTTCGACGTGACCGCCGCCGCCCCCATGGCGATGGCCGCCGCTCCGGCCGCTGGAGGCGACGGGGCCGGGGCCGCGGACGTCGAGGAGAAGGACGAGTTCGACGTGGTGCTCACCGACGCCGGATCGGCCAAGATCCAGGTGATCAAGGAGGTCCGCAGTCTCACCAGCCTCGGGCTGAAGGAGGCCAAGGACCTCGTAGACGGCGCCCCCGCCAACGTCCTCGAAGCTGTCGACGAGGAGACGGCGAAGAAGGCAAAGGAGACCCTGGAAGGCGCAGGAGCCACCGTCGAGCTCAAGTAGCACGCCCCAGGTTGAAAAAAAAGAAAAGGGTGGTTTCCCCGAGCGCGACGAGGGGTATACGACCGTTGCCACCACGCTGAAAGCCCCCGGTTCGAACCATCTTCACCGGGGGCTTTCTTCTAATTATGAAGGGAGTGCTTTCCGCGCGGCGGAGAGACTGAATACGGTCCCCACAGCATATTAGGAACGGGTGAAGTAGGCGGTGATCACCGGGGTTTCGCGCTCGCGTAACTGGAGATTGGCCTCCAGCAGCTCGAGTTTCTGGGAGAGCGCCCGGGCGGCCTCGGGGATGGGGTGCTCGGCGAAGAAGGCCTTGACGTCCAGGGCCACCTCGGGCTGGGACAGGGCAGGGAGGCCCTCGACGACACGGCGCCGGGTGAGGCCGGGCATGGCCTCCAAGACGCCATCCCAGCGGGCTCGGGCGCTGTGCCAAACCGCCGGGCCGGCGTTACCGGAGAGCAGCCGGGCGAACACCCAGAAACCGTCCTGGGTGCGGATGTCCCCATCGACGATCTTGTCCAGCGTCATCACGGCGAGCTCCTGGGTCTCGACCGTGGCGACGGACCGGAGGTACCTCACCTGCTCCAGGGGGGTCGTCGCCTCCTGATAGGCGTTCCAGAGGGTCTTGTATTCCTCCTCCCCGCCGTGACGGGCATAGACGGCCAAGGCGGCAGTAGCGATCTCGGGATCCATGCTCACCCCTTCGAGCAGCTCTCCCACCAGCTCTCGGCACCTGGCGACCACTTCCGGATCCTCCCCCAGGTTTCCCATGGCAGCGATCAGGTCGCCCCGCAACTTGCGCTGCAGGTCGGTGTCCGACCCTCTGATGCTCCAGCCGAGGTCCTCGAAGGCCGGGCCGATGAGGTCTCTGACGAAGCCCTCGAACTCCCCACGGGCCTCGTCGTTCAGGGCATGGTGCTCGATGGACCCCAGACCCCCGATGATGACCGACCAGACCGCCTGCTCCCTCTCATCCTGGAATTTGCTCACGAGATCGAGGAAATGGTCGGCCGAGACCTGCCCGTTCCGTACGAAGGCCAGGGTGTCCGACACCAATGAGTACCTCTCGATGTCGTCGAGATCGTCCAGGATCTCGAGGAGGGCGGTGAACAGCTCGTCCGAGTAGCGCACCCGGTAGAAGCCGTGGCCTCCGGCGTTTCCGATGACCCACTCGGCTCGACCCTCGAGCTCGACGACCTCCTCATCTTTCTCGAGCAGGTGACTGGTTTCGAAAGGTGACCCGTCGATCGTCCCCCGCAGGCGGACTGGAACCTTCCAGATGGTGGAGTCCGTCTCGTCGGGGATGGCGAGGTATCGGCACTGGGCGAGACGCACCCCGCTTGGCGTCACCTGCACATCGACCTGCGGGAATCCCCGCTGATAGACCCAAGTGTTCATGATCTCCCCCACCGGCCAATCCGATGCATCGTCCAACCCTTCCCAGAGGTCGCTGGTGACGGTGTTGGCGTACTCGTGCTTGCGCAAGTAGTTGCCCACTCCCTCCCGGAATGCCTCGACCCCGATGAACATCTCGATCATGCGCAGCACCGCGCTGCCCTTCCCGTAGGTGATGGCGTCGAACATCTCCTCCACCTCTTCGGGCTGGTTTACCTCGAACTCGATGGGCCGGGTGCTCGCGAGTTGATCGGTCCCCATGGCCCAGGGCACTTCGAGGTTGGCGAAGGCGAGCCATCTCTTCCACTCTGGGTGCTTGGCGTCGGTCGCCTTCAGTTCCATGAAGCTGGCGAAGGCCTCGTTGAGCCATGCTCCCTCCCACCAGGCCATGGTGACCAGATTGCCGAACCACATGTGCGCCACTTCGTGCCCGATGACGTCCAGGCTGTTCTGGAGCTCCGACTGGCTCGCCTTCTCGGGGTCGATGATCAGATAGGAGTCGCGGTAGGTGATCA
>CAZAHX010000059.1:4386-8920 GCA_964485005.1 uncultured Acidimicrobiaceae bacterium
GACTGGCTCGCCTTCTCGGGGTCGATGATCAGATAGGAGTCGCGGTAGGTGATCAACCCCATGTTCTCCATGGCCCCTGCGGCGAAGTCGGGGATGGCGATGTGGTCCAGCTTGTCGCCCGGGTAGACGATGCGGTAGTAGTCGGAGAGATACTCGAAGCAGAAGACCGCGCTTTCCAGGGCTACATCGGTCAGATGGAGATTGCCCCTGGGGACGATGATTCGGATCGGGGTGCCTCTCACCAACACCGGGTCCGTGGCCTCGAAGGGGCCGGCGATGAAGGCGAGGAGATAGGGCGACATCTTCATGGTCTTGGCGAACTCGAACTCGACCCGCCCGTTGCCGGTGGGTGTCCTCTGGATCTCACGGGTGTTCGAGTACGCCTCGAGTCCCTCGGCGACCACCATGGTCGTCTGGAACGTGGCCTTGAAGTCGGGCTCGTCCCACCCCGGGAACACTCGTCTGGCATCGATCGCCTGGCACTGCGAGGTGGCGATGAGATGCTCCTCGCCATCCGGATCCTTGTAGACCGACTTGTAGAGACCCCGCAGCCGGTCGTTTATGGTGCCCGAGTACTCGAGCTCCAGCCGGTAGTCGCCACGCTCAAGCGGCTCCTCGAGCCGGAACGAGATGCGCTCCGCCTCCTCGTCATAGGACAGCTCCGAGATCTCGACAGGCGAGGCCTCTCCAAGGAGGCGGAATGATTTGACCTCGATCTCGGCGGCGTTGAGGACGATCTCCGGGGCGGTCTCGACGACGGTGACGTCGATCCCCACCGAGCCTTGGAAGCTGAGTGTCTCCAGATCGGGCTCGAGTCTGATGTCGTAGTGGGTGGGCAGGATGTGCCTGGGCAGTCGATGCTCGGACAAGGATCAGCCTCCAGCTGGTCGGTGGGCCAGGATGCTAACGGCGCCGGTGGTTATCGCCTCGTCCGAAGGGCCCGATCTCCCTTTACTCTCGTCTCCGATGACCGACCGCTCCACGATCCTCGTCAACGTTCACGGGCCGGACCATCCCGGGATCTCGGCCGGACTCATGGACGTGCTCAGCGCCGGTGACGCGGAGATCTTCGATGTGGAGCAGATCGTGGTGCGGGGGCGCCTCAACCTGAGCGTCCTCATCGGGGTCTCCACGGAGAGATCGACAATTGCCGACCTCCTCTACTTCGGATGGTCCGAAGGGCTCGCCATCGACTTCGAAGTCGTCGACCCCACCCCGACCCCGATCAAGGAGATGTCGGTGGTCACCGTGCTCGGGGCGCGGGTAGGGCCTGACCACTTCGGTGCGGTGGCCAGGGCCATCGCCGACGGCGGGGGCAACATCGAGCGGATCTTCCGTCTCTCCCGGTATCCGGTGCTCAGCTACGAGCTCGCCATATCCGGCGGTGACATCGACCTGATCCGGGCCAAGCTGGTCGATGCCGCAGCCCGGCGGCCGATCGACGTCGCTATCCAGCCCGGCGGTTTGGAGCGACGGTCGAGACGCCTGGTAGTGCTCGACGTAGATTCCACCCTGATCCAGGACGAGGTGATCGACCTCCTCGCCCGGGAGGCCGGCGTGGCCGACGAGGTGGCGGCCATTACGAGGGCGGCAATGGCCGGGGCGGTCGACTTCGAGCGATCCCTCCGGGAACGGGTCGCGTTGCTCGAGGGGCTCGACGGTGAGGCACTGCAGCGGGTGACCGCGGCCATAACCCTCACTCCGGGAGCCCGCACCTTCGTCCGGACGCTGCGCCGCCTCGGCATCAAGTCGGCGATCGTGTCGGCCGGCTTCACCCGGTTCACGACGGCGATCGCCGGGGAGTTGGGCATCGACTATTCGCTCTCCAACACCCTCGACATCCAGGAAGGGAAGCTGACGGGCAGATTGGCGGGCGAGCTGGTCGACGGGCCCCGCAAGGCGAGGTTCCTTCGCGACCTGGCCGCCGCCGAGGGGATCTCTCCAGCTCAGGTGGTGGCGGTGGGCGACGGTGCCAACGACCTCGACATGCTGGCGGCAGCCGGTCTCGGCATCGCCTTCAACGCCAAGCCGGTGGTGGTGGATCGTGCCGACACCTCGGTGACCGTTCCCTTTCTCGACGCCATCCTCTTCCTCATGGGCATAAGCCGCGACCAGATCGAGGCTGCCGACGCCGCCGACCAGGAGTTCGTGCAGGCTCCGTTGATCGAGGTGCCGGGCACTCCTCCCCTCTAAACGGGGCGGGCGAGGAAGTCCTCGGCTTCCTCCACACCGATCTCGACCTCGCTCATGGTGAACTCATGACGGAAGCCCATGGCGTGGTTGATGCCGAGCATCGCCTCGTTGGTGAAGGCGTTGCCCGTTTCCATCCACTCCGCCGCCGGCCATCGCTCCAAGGCCTCGAGGCAGGCCGCAGCCTTCACCCATTTGCCCAGGGCGTGACCACGGTGCTCCGGGTCGACCATCGTGGTGGTGACGAACCACGTGGTGGGCTCGCTGTGGCGACGTCCCAGCTGGCTCATGCCCACCGGGGCCCCCGACTCGTCTTCGAAGGCGATCGCGGTGAGCAGATGGACGGCCTTCAGGAAGTTGCCCAGCCACTCCTTCAAGAACCCGGCGTTCCAGGAGCGCGGTTCCCAGTTCTCAGGCTGAGGCATGTCCCGCTCCAGCACCAGGTAGAGATGGGCCATCCCCTCCAGGATGTCCTCGGGGTACATCCCTTCCACGATGTCCACGGAATAGCCGGGGGCACGCAGGGGGCCCTGCTCCTGCCAGCCAGTCAGCATCTCGAGGTCGAGGTCGTCGATCCGCACTGTGTTCGAGTGGAAGTCGAGTGTCTTGGTGGCGCCGATGGCCTCGGCGAAGGACTGTCCGGCGGGAACGGTGTCGAAGTAGGGGCCGGAGAGCACCTCCCGGCCCAGATCCCTTGCGGTGTCGGTTGCGATCCGGAGCAGGGCGGTGGCCAGGCCCTTGCGCCGATGTTCGGGGAGAACCGCTATCGAGGTGCGGAGCAGCCGTGGGGTGGTGCCGTCATCGGGGTAGGTGAGGGCGAGAAATCCGGCAGACTCCCCGTCCTTGTCGGTCGCGACGTAATGGTGGCGCACGCTTCCCGGGCCGGTGGCGTAGGTGCGGTACTCCGCCACGCTGAAGTCGATGTGTCGGGGCTCGCGTTCGCTCCAGAGCACATTGAGTCCGGCGACGATCGGCTCCAGCTCGGCGTCGTCGAGCTCGGGGATGCGGATCTCACGGATGTCGTAACCAGTGAGCAGCTGGCTCATGGTTCCCCCGGGGGTCGTTGGGCGACGGAATTTACTCGGGCTCCGATTCGGACTCGGCCCAATTTCTATGGAAGAACTCGCCTCGGGGGCGGTCTACCCGCTCGAAGGTGTGGGCACCGAAATAGTCGCGCTGGGCCTGGATCAGGCTGGCCGGTAGCCGGAGGGAGCGGAACCCGTCGAAGTAGGCAAGAGCGCTGGAGTATGCGGGCACCGGTATGCCTGCCGACGCCGCTCCGGAGACCACGTTCCGCCACGGGCCTTGCGCCGAGCCGAGGGCTTCGGAGAAGAAGTCGGCATCGGTGAGATCCTCCAACTCCGGGTCGGCCAGATAGGCCTGGGTGATGTCCTCGAGGAAGACGGCGCGGATGATGCAGCCGGCACGCCACAGCGAGGCGACCGAGCCCAAGTCCAGGTCCCATCGGTTCTCCTCCGATGCCGCGCCGAGCAGACGGAAGCCCTGGGCGTAGGAGATGATCTTGGAGGCGTACAGGGCGGCCTCCACGTCGTCGACGGCCATTCCCTCGACTTCGGTGGTTGGTGTGTGGAAGATCCGCGAAGACCGGGCGCGGCGTTCGGGATCCGAGCTGATGATGCGGGCGTACACCGCCTCGGCGATGAGAGCAGTGGGCTCGGCCAACTCCATGGAGGCGATCACGGTCCACGCGCCGGTTCCCTTCTGGCCGGCGGCGTCGAGAATGATGTCGATGACCGGCTTCCCGTCCTCGGTCGCCGCCAGGATCTCCGCGGTTATCTCCACCAGATAGGACTGGAGCCGGCCCTCGTTCCACCTGGCGAACACCTCGGCGATCTCGCCGGGGGTCATTCCCATGCCTCGCCGCATGAGGTCGTAGGCCTCGGCGATGACCTGCATATCCCCGTATTCGATGCCGTTGTGGACCATCTTGACGAAGTGCCCGGCGCCGCCGGGGCCCAGCCACTCGCAACAGGGGGTCCCGTCGGGGGCAACGGCGGCGATGCCCTTGAGCATGCCCTCCACATGGGGCCAGGCCTCGGAACTGCCACCCGGCATGATCGAAGGTCCATGCCGGGCGCCTTCCTCCCCGCCCGAGACACCGATACCGAGATAGAGGATGCCCTCCTCGGCGAGCTCCGCCTGTCGTCGACTGGTGTCCTCGTAGTGCGAGTTGCCACCGTCGATCACGATGTCACCGGGGTCGAGTAGGGGGAGAAGGCTCCCAAGCACCGCATCGACCGGGCTTCCCGACTTCACCATCATCAGGACCACCCTGGGCCGACTCAGCTCTTCGACCAGCTCCTCGAGGGTGGGGGCGGCGACG
>CAZAHX010000060.1:0-3364 GCA_964485005.1 uncultured Acidimicrobiaceae bacterium
CCCTGTGGAAAGGCGAGGACCTGGTCGCCGTCATCGACTGGGAGTCGCCCGCCACTGCGGACCGGGAGATGGATGTGGCCTACTGCTCCCTCGACATCCGCTATCTAGGCATGGACAAGGTGGCCGACCGTCTCATCGACGCCTACCGCGAGGCCAGCGGTGACTCATTGCCCAATCTCGCCCACTGGGAGGCAATCGGGCTGTGTCGTCCCATGCCCGACATCGCCAAATGGGTGCCCTCCTGGGTGCGGATGGGCAGATCGATCGACGAGGAGAGCGCCCGAGCCCAGCACACCAGGGTGATCTCGGAGTTCCTGGAGCGAACCGCCTGAAGCTGTGCCAAGCGTGAGTAAATGACGTCGCTCAGCGACGTCATTTACTCACGCTCATCCGTGAACCCCGGGCCCGCGCCCGTCGTCTTCTTCCTCGATGAGACACATTCGAGTTGTTGTCCTTGCCTGGTTGGTCTTCGCTCTCCTCGGCGGCACGGCCCTCGCCGGCGGGGGTAGCTGGATCGAGGCCTACCGTGAGAGCTACCTACCGGGCGACACGGTGGTGATGAGAGGGCATGTGAGCTCGGGCTCGTTGGGCACTATCGACGACGGTCCCTTCTACGCCTATCTCCGGGTCGATCCCGAGGCGGCAGCGAACCGCCACCAGTTCCCCAATGTCCACGAGACCGACCTCTACCTGGGGGAGCTCGAGGTCGAGGGGAGGCCGGGTTGGACGATGGAGGTGTCACTCACCTTCACCCTGCCCGCCGACATCCCCGACGGCGGATACGAGGTCGTGTATTGCAACGATCCGTGCACCGCCGGGCTGGGCGACTTCCTAGGGGGATGGATCACCGTGAGGACCCCGAGAGCTCCCGCCCCGCCTCGGCCCGCCCGCGTCATCTCGTTCGGCTCCTTCTACCCCGTCTGAGCCTCCCGGGTAGAAATGGGCCATGGCCGGCTCGATCGTGCACGCCTTGGTCGTCATCACCTGCGGATCCGTCGAGGAGGCGCGCAGCATCGCCCGTCATCTGGTGGATGCCCGGCTGGCCGCCGGGGTGCAGATCATTCCCATCGAAAGTGTCTACGCCTGGCGGGGTGAAGTGGTCGAAGACGACGAGTGGATTCTGATCTGCAAGACCGTCGGCGACCGGTATCCGCAGATCGAGAGGGCCGTGGGCCGGCTCCACTCCTACGAGGTGGCACCGATCTACATGATCGAGATCAGCGACGGCAGCCGTCCCTATCTCGACTGGATCGAGGAGACCGTCGGACCAGGAGGGAGTTCTGCTTCTTGAGGGCGGTCTCCAATTACCGTCCCTCCGGTGAGCAACCTGCCCGCCAAGGTCACCATCACCGAGTCGTCTTCCCGTGACGGCTTGCAGTCACTGGGGGCCTTCGTCCCCACCCCCGCCAAGGCGCAGCTCATCAGCGACCTGGCTTCGGCCGGGCTCACCGACTTCGACGCGGTCTCGTTCGTCAGCCCAAAGTGGGTTCCACAGATGGCCGACGCCGCCGAGGTCATCGCGGCGGTCAAGACGCCCGGTCTGACCCTGGGCGGCCTGGTCCCCAACATGAAAGGGCTGGAAGATGCTCTCGCCGCCGGGGTCACCACCATCGGAGTGCTCACCGCGGCCTCGGACACTTTCAACGAGCGCAACATCAACGCCACCGTCGACGAGTCGATGCACCGCATTCGACGGATCATCCTGGAGGCGCCCGAGGAGGTCACCATCAAGGCCTATATCTCCACCGCCACCCACTGCCCCTACGAAGGCGAGCAGGACCCCGACTGGGTGGCCCACCTCGCCGAGACCCTGATGGAGTGGGGGGCCCATTCGGTCCATCTCGGGGAGACTCTGGGCAAGGCCACCCCGACCGACATCCACCGCCTCCTCGACGAGGTGCTGGGCCGGGTCGCTGCTGAGGGTGTGGGAGTCCACTTCCACGACACCTATGGCCAGGCCATCGCCAACACGGTGGTCGCACTGGAGCGCGGGATCGACAAGATGGACTCATCCGCGGGAGGTCTCGGTGGCTGTCCATATGCGCCGGGAGCCGCGGGCAACGTCGCCACAGAGGACCTGGTCTGGCTGCTCGACGGGCTCGGGATCGAGCATGGAGTGGACGCCAGGCGGGTGGCCGAGGTGGCCATGGACTTCTGCGACGAGCACAATCTCGTCTACAACAGCAAGGCCGGCCGGGCCCTGCTGGCTGCCGAGGCCTCTCGATGAGATCGATCTACATAGACGACGACCTGGCGGCGATCCGCGACCAGGTGCGTGAATACGTGGAGCGAGAGATCGTCCCCAATGTCGAGACCTGGGAGGAGGAGCGGGCGGTGCCCCGCGATGTGCTCGACGAGATGGGGAAGCTGGGTTTCTTCGGGCTCCGCATCCCGGAAGAGCACGGAGGTCTGGGGATGGGCCACATCGCCTCGGTGGTCTTCGCCGAGGAGTTGGGTCGGACCACTTCCGGCGGGACCACCATCACCGTGCTGGTTCATACCGATCTAGCTGCCCCTTATGTCACCAATTTCGGGTCAGAGGAGCAGAAGAGCCGGTGGCTGCCCAGGTTCGCCACCGGCGAGATGATCACCGCCATCGCGGTCACCGAGCCCGATGCCGGGTCGGACGTGGCCGCCATTCGGACCCGAGCCCGACGCGATGGGGAGGGCTGGCGACTCAACGGGACCAAGATGTTCATCACCAACGGCGGGTTCGCCGAACTGGTCTTCGTTGCCGCCAAGACCAATCCCGACGTGAGAGGGTCGCGGGGAATATCCATCTTCGCCGTCGAGAAGGGGACCGAAGGATTCGGCGCCAGCCGGGCCCTGGACAAGATGGGGTGGCATGCCTCCGACACCGCCGAACTGGTGCTCGATGACGTCTGGGTCCCCGAAGACCATCTCATCGGTGAGGAGAACCAGGGCTTCTACTACATCATGGAGAACTTCCAGAACGAGCGTCTCGCCATCATGGGCGCCTCCATCGGGGAGGCGCAGAAGGCCCTCGACCTCACCCTGGCCTACGTCAAGGATCGCGAGGCCTTCGGCGAGCCGCTCTGGGAGAAGCAGGCGGTGCGGCAGCGTCTCGCCATGCGTCAGGCCGAGGTCGACGCCGGGCGTGAGCTGGTCTACAAGGCGGCGTGGCTAGCCGATCAGGGCGAGGACGCGGTGCGGCTGGTCTCCGAAGTGAAAGCTCTGGTGGGAGAGCTGGTCAACCGGGTGGTATACGACTGCGTCCAGTTCCACGGGGGGATGGGCTTCATCAAGGAGTCGACGATCGAGCGCATGTACCGGGACGCCCGCATCGCCTCCATCGGGGGCGGCGCCACCGAGGTGATGCTCGAAGAAGTGGCCAAGCGGCTCT
>CAZAHX010000060.1:3464-8910 GCA_964485005.1 uncultured Acidimicrobiaceae bacterium
GACATGACCGACGACCCGTTCGCCCAGTTCGAAATCTGGTTCTCCGGGGTGCTCGCCGTGGGACTCGACGAGCCCAATGCCTTCGTGCTCGCCACCGCCGACTCCCAGGCGAGGCCCTCGGCACGGGCTCTGCTCGTGAAGGACATCTCCGACCAGGGTTTGGTCTTCTTCACGGCGTTGGTGAGCCGCAAGAGCGCCGACCTCAAGGAGAACCCGGTCGCGGCGGCCACTTTCGTCTGGACCCCGCTGCATCGCCAGGTCCGCTTCGAAGGCCCGGTCGAGGAGTTGGAGCCTCATCGCTCCGACGAGTACTTCGCCACGCGGCCGCGCGGTGCTCAGGTGGCGGCCCACGCCTCGAAACAGAGTCAGGTGGTGGCCTCGCGGGAGGAGTTGGAGTCCATATTCAGCCAGCTCGACGCCGAGTTCGGGGACGGGGAGATCCCCCGTCCCGAGACCTGGGGAGGATGGCGGCTGATCCCCGAGACCGTCGAGTTCTGGCAGGGCCGTCCCAACCGCTTCCATGACCGGGTCCGCTATCGCCGAGACGGGAGCGGGTGGCTGAAGGAGAGGTTGTCGCCATGAGAGTCGATGTGGTTGGCTCGTCGGGGACGTTCCCGGTCCCGGGTCGTCCCGGCTCGGGGTATCTCATCACACAGGGGGAGACACGGGTTTGGTGTGACGCCGGCCCGGGCACCTTCACGGCGCTTCCCGTCGAGTCCGACATGGTCGATGCCGTGGTCGTCTCCCATCAACACCCGGACCACTGCGCCGATCTCTTCGCCGCGTTCCACGCCTGGTACTACCGCCCCGAGCCGCGACGGGGCGTTCCCCTTTATGCGCCGCAGGCCGTGTGGGACCGTGTCTCGGAGTTCCTGGAGAAGGGGCCGGGTTCCGAGCTCTACGACCTGTTCGACTTCCAACCCGTGTGGACCGGGGACCAGGTGACCATCGGGGCCTTGGAGGTCAGCTTCACCGAGATGGATCACTCCGTGCCCACCGTGGGCTCGCGCTGGGAGGCCGCCAACCGCACCTTGTTCTTCACCGGTGACACCGGTCCCGCAGGCGACTGGATGGAGCTGTCGCGGGATGTCGACGTCATGCTCAGCGAGGGCTCATACCAGGGGGCGTCGGAGGACAAGAGCTACAGCCATCATCTCACCGCGGGGGAGGCCGGTGAGATCGCCCGGGAGGTGGGAGCGGGCCGACTGGTGCTCACCCACATCCCGCCTTATCTCGACCCGGCCCGCTCTCTGCACGAGGCCGAGCTCACCTTCGACCGCCCCGTCACCCTTGCCACCCCCGGCGCCCACTTCAACGTGTGATAACGCGAACCTCCGGTAGTACGGCCCGTATATGGGCCTAACTACCGGAGGTTCCACGGCCCATATGGCGGCCGGATCGCCTCGGGAGCGCTCGGGTGGCCGCGTCGGGCGCAGGCGTTACCGTGGCGGCCATGACAGACCGACCCCACGACGCGATACGCCCCGTCACCCTGGAGCTGGGCTACACCGAGGCGACCCCGGGCTCGGTCCTCATCTCGATGGGTCGCACCCGGGTGCTGTGCACCGCATCGGTGGAGGCCGACGCCCCCCGCTGGCTCAGGGACACCGGGAAGGGCTGGGTCACCGCCGAGTACGCCATGCTGCCGGGTTCGTCGAAGGAGCGGATCCGAAGAGACCACATCTCGGGTGGGAGGGCCAAGGAGATCTCCCGGCTCATCGGGCGGGCGCTGCGGGCCGTGGTCGACCTCAAGGGTCTCGACGAGATGGTGGCGCGGGTCGACTGCGACGTCATCGAGGCCGACGGGGGCACCCGCACCGCGGCTATCACCGGAGCCTGGGTGGCTCTGCATCAGGCCTTGGACGATGCGGTCGAGCGGGAGACGATCGGCTCGAATCCGATCATCGACGAGGTGGCTGCGGTGTCGGTGGGCATCGTCAACGGTGAGAAGTTCCTCGACCTCGACTACGAGCACGACGTGGCGGCGGAGGTCGACATGAACGTGGTGATGAGCGGCCGTGGTCTTCTCGTCGAGGTCCAGGGAACCGCGGAAGGCGCCCCCTTCACCCGGGTCGACCTCGACGAACTCCTCGATCTGGCCGCGAAGGGGATCGCCGAACTGCACGACATGCAGCGGCGGGCGGTGGCCGGTTGATCCCACGGCTGGTGGTGGCCTCGAAGAACCCGGACAAGGTCCGTGAGGTCGAGGAGGTCCTGGGGTCGACGGGCCTGGTCTCGGAAATAGTGCGCGGACTCGACTGGCCCGATGTCGAAGAGAGCGGCGATACGCTTGAGGAGAACGCGCTGCTCAAGGCTCGAGCGGTCACCGAGGCCACCGGTCTGCCGTCGCTGGCCGACGACACCGGTCTCGAAGTCGATGCGCTGCATGGCCGGCCGGGGGTTCGCTCCTCCCGATTTGCCGGGCTCGAGGCCACCTATGACGAGAACGTGGCGCTGCTCCTCGAGGTCATGGACGGCGTAGAGGAGCGATCGGCCCGGTTTCGCACCGTGGTCGCCCTGGTCTTCCCCGATGGTGTGGAGATCACCGCCGAGGGTGTCGTCGAAGGATCGATCATCGAGGAGCCGAGAGGCAACAGCGGATTCGGTTACGACCCGGTCTTCGAAGTGGACGGTCGCACTCTCGGGGAGATGACGCTGGAGGAGAAGAGCTCGCTGTCCCATCGGGCTCGGGCGATCCGGGCCCTGGTCGAGGGGTTGGGTGCATGAACAAGCCACGGGTCATCATCGTGGGTTCCGGGTTTGCCGGGCTCAACGCTGCCAAGGCGCTCTCCGGGGCGGAGGTGGAAGTGGTGATCATCGACCGGCGCAACTTCCATCTCTTCCAGCCGCTGCTCTATCAGGTGGCGGCGGCGGCGCTCAACCCCAGCGACATCGCCCACCCGATCCGCTCGGTGTTCCGTCGTCAGCAGAACGTGGGGAGAGTGCTGCTCGGGGAGGTAGTGGGATTCGAGCTCGACCGTCGGGTCGTCCTTCTCGACGGTGGGGAAGAGGTCGCCTACGACTACCTGCTCGTGGCGACCGGGGCGACCCACTCCTATTTCGGTCATGACGAGTGGGCCGATCTGGCGCCCGGCCTGAAGACGGTGGAGGACGCCCTGGAGATCAGAAGAAGGGTCTTGGCCGCCTTCGAGCGGGCGGAGAAGGATCCCGAGGAGGCCTCCCGCTGGCTGACGTTTGTCGTGGTCGGTGCCGGGCCGACTGGGGTGGAGCTTGCTGGCGCCTTGATGGAGATCGCGGTGCACTCCATGGGCCGCGAGTTCGACGTCATCGACCCGGCGTCGGCGCGGGTCGTGTTGGTGGAGGGGACCGACCGGGTGCTGCCACCCTATCCGCCCAGCCTCTCGGTCTCCGCCCGGCAGCAGCTGGAGGGCCTAGGTGTCGAGGTGCGCACCGACGCCATGGTCGAGGACATCGACTCCGTTGGGGTGACCCTCTCCAGTGGCGAGCGGATCGAGGCGGGGACGGTGATCTGGGCGGCGGGGGTGCAGGCATCGCCGTTGGGTGAGATGCTCGGCGTGGAGACCGACCGCAGCGGCCGGGTGGCGGTCGAGGAGGATCTGTCGGTCCCGGGACGGCCCGAAGTCTTCGTGGCCGGTGACCTGGCCGCGGTGGAGGGTGTTCCCGGGGTGGCCCCGGCGGCCATGCAGATGGGTCGTCACGTTGGTCGGACGATCCGGGCCGACCTCGCGGGGAAGGCGAGACAGCCGTTCCGGTATCGAGACAAGGGGTCGCTGGCGACCATCGGGCGAGCTCGGGGAGTTGCCGAGATCAAGGGGTTGCGCTTCTCCGGGTTTCTCGCCTGGGCCGCCTGGCTGGCGATCCACATCTTCTATCTGATCGGCTTCCGCAACCGCTTCTTCGTGCTCGCCTCATGGGCGTGGCACTACCTGACCTTCAGAAGGGGCTCCCGGATCATCACCGGGGCGCCGGGAGCCGACTGACCGGCTCCCCATGCGTCGGTTTGGGCTCGTGACTAGGTTCGGCGTTGATGGAACGATCGAACGAAGTCGAGGCGACGGTCCGACGCATGTACGAGCTGATGCGGGGAGCGGATGCCGACTCCCTCATCGAGTTGATCGACGAAGACGGAGTGGTGTTCGTCGGCACCGACGCCGAAGAGTGGTGGGAGGACGACCCGGCTGCGTTACACGCTGCGATTCGGGACCAACTGGAGGCTACTGGCGGGTTCGACATCGTCGATGAAGACCCAACCGGCTACAGCGATGGCGACATCGGCTGGTACAGCGATGATGGCTCATTGCGGTTGCCCGACGGGACGGTCGTTCCGATGAGACAAACCGGTGTGTTGCGTCGGGTGGGAGGGCAATGGAAGTTCGTTCAGTCCCATGCGTCGGTCCCCGCCGACATCAACCAGCGTCTGTTTGGAGATGCCTGATCGCTCGTAGTGCGGGCGAGAGGACTTGAACCTCCACGGGATCACTCCCACAGGGACCTAAACCCTGCGCGTCTTCCATTCCGCCACACCCGCATTGAAGTGGGGAAACAGGGGCGTGGGCCGCGTGGGGATCGAACCCACAACAAACCCGGGTTAAGAGCCCGGTGCTCTGCCAATTGAGCTAGCGGCCCGACCGAATTTTAGTTGGACTAGGCGTCGAGGCCGAATTCGACCCCGAGTGCATCGATCCACTCCATGAGGATGTTCCAGGCATCGGCGGCTCTTCTCATCCTGACCGTGCAGATGCCGTGTTCGAGGTGGTTCTTGCGATGGCCGGTGCCCTTGGGCTTGATGAAGGTCTTTTGAAAGTTGGCTCGATACAGGCCGGTTTCCTGACGCCAATAGAGTCTCGCCGCTGCCTCATCGTTTCCCTCGTGCAGATGTAGCGCCAGCGAGAAGCGTGCCGATGGCTCGACATACGTTCGAATCCAACGAACGAAGAGCCTCAAGGCTCTCGGATCGGTGTTGGCCATCGAGAGTCGGTTCCGGCCCTTGGAACCTTCCGCCCAATAGAGCACAAGTCCAGCCACCCACAGTGGGTCTTGTATGAGAAGTTGAACTTCGTCACGAGCAATCGCCCGCAACTGCTCGATCTCCTCCAGCCTCTTCCGATTGGTGTTCCGGGGTATCCCCGGCTCGGGTGCCCGCCGCTCTTTGATCGCCGCGATCTGCTCCTCGGTGAGCCTTACGTCGCGGCACCAGGTGGCCAGGGTCGACTTCTTCACCGGGACCAGTTCCATGATCTCCCCGTAGGACAAGCCCAGGCGCCGCAGGTCGCGGCCCAGCTCGGACCGCTCCCAGCGTGACATCGACTTCCATTCCCTCACCCGCTCGAGGAACTTCCCCTCGAGTTCCATGGTTGGAACATATGGATCAGCTGGGACAAGAAAGCACCGACAAGTACCCTGTCAGGGCTCGGGCTGTGGCGCAGCTTGGTAGCGCGCGTGCTTTGGGAGCACGAGGTCGTCG
>CAZAHX010000061.1:0-8864 GCA_964485005.1 uncultured Acidimicrobiaceae bacterium
ACGGGCGTCCGATCCGCGTTGCAGTCGAGATCTATCCCCGTTTCGGCTACGACTGCACACCCGCCGGCCGGGCCCGCCGCCATCAAGCTTGGGCAGTGGTCCAGCGAGGAGACCTGGCCCTCGCCTTCACCGCCGACTCTGAGGAGCATCTGATCCCAGAAGGCTCGACCACGATCGAAATCTCACCCGACCGTCCCCTGACCGTTGTCATGTCGACGAGTCACCGGAGTCCCCTCTTCCTCGTTCCGCCATCGGTGGCCGCCGCCGAGGCGGTCCGTGACGAGGATCGATGGCAACGCTGGTCCGACACATGTGTCGCCGACTCCAGCTATCGCCAAGCAGTGGTCCGCAGCTTGATCACCCTCCGACTCCTCACCTACTCACCATCCGGCGCCCCGGTGGCCGCACCCACCACATCTCTTCCCGAGGTGATCGGCGGCGTCCGCAACTGGGACTACCGCTACGCCTGGCCCCGGGACGCCTCCGTCGGCATCGCCGCCTTTCTCGCGGCCGGCAAGGAGCAAGAGGCGCTGGGGTTTCTCGCCTGGCTTCTCCACGCCAGCCGTCTCGACCGGCCGCGGCTTCCCCCTTTGTTCACGCTCGACGGTCGCCCCGCACCGCGGGAAGACCCGCTGGAAGGCTGGCCGGGTTACGCCGGGAGCACGCCGGTGCGTATCGGAAACGGGGCGGGAACCCAACACCAGCTCGACGGATACGGGTGGGCCGTCGACGCTGGCTGGCACCTTACCCGTCGCGGCCATGACCTCGACAGCGAGACTTGGAGATCCATGAGGGCCTTCGCCACCGAGGTCTGCCAGATCTGGATGAAGCCCGACGCGGGGATCTGGGAGCGCCGGGACAGGCCCCGTCACCACGTCCACTCGAAGCTGATGGCATGGCTGACCTTGGACCGGGCCATCCGCATCGCCGGGCAAAAGGGTGACTCCCCCCGCGATCTCAAAAAATGGCAGTCGAATTTGGAAGAGCTCGCGCAGGATATCCGAGACAACGCCTACGACTCAGAAGCCGGGACCTATACGGCGTTCTACGGATCGGAAGATCTCGACGCCGCGCTCTTGCTGCTTCCCGAAATCGGTCTCGAAGCGAACGACTCGCCTCGAGTCGCCGGGACCATCGAGGCGATCAGAAGGAGGCTTGGTGCCGGAGGGCCGCTGGTCTACCGATATCGACACCAGGACGGTCTCCCCGGTGATGAAGGCGCCTTTCTACCGTGTTCATTCTGGCTGGTCCTGGCCCTGGCAAAGACCGGCCGCCGGTCCGAGGCGGAGACACTGTTCGAGGAGCTACTCGACATGGGTGGCGAACTTGGCCTGTATGCGGAGGAGATGGACCCTGTCAGCCGCGAGCACCTCGGCAACTTCCCCCAGGCGTTGACCCACTCCGCCCTCCTGCAAGCAGCAATATCACTCGATAGCTGAACGCAGTCGGGCCATGCTCAGGTTGGACCTACCGGGCGAACTCAAACAAGCGCCGAGTACACGAGTGCGAGGACGATTCCGTACACGACATGGCCGGCAACAAGTCCCACTGGCGTCATGCCCCCCCAGTTGGCGCCGAACATGCCCGGATTCGAGAACTCCACCCCTTCCCCATCGAGCTGGACGGCGGGAGCCCCCACTGTGGCCGGCTGGCGGCTCACGCGCGGATGAACCGTCGCCATCATCGGCATCATCAGTCCGACAACGACCCCGTGCGCCAGACCGATGAGACCCCCCGTCAGCCAGCCACCCGACCCGATCAAGGAGAACAGCCAGGCGTATATGAGCCCGAAGACGATCGTGCCCATCACCAGATAGTGAATGACGAGTCCCATCATCCGAGCCGTATTGGGGTTCGAGGACATCATGGCCCCGATGAAGAGAGGCATCCCCGGCATCTCGGTCATGTTCATGGCACGGGCCATGGCCATCAGCATCGACATGACAATGGTGGCTACGAGTCCTGCAATGAGCGCGGGAACAACCGCAAATTCCATGTGAACCTCCTCGGTCTGCTCTACCCAATTCGCCAGTCATCAACCGACAACTGTCGGGTTACCGACTGACTTTTTTGGGGTGCGGGACTTCGGCTGCGGGACTTATGGTCCAGCAGGAGCGTGAAAACAACAACGGCTAAGAAAGATCATCCTTCAAACCGACGATCCGCCGGAGGGTGCCCGATCCCGTCTTTCGCTCTCGGTTTTGATCGTCTCCAAGGACTTGGCCACCACGTGGTCCCAAACACGGGCAACTCTGTTGCCCCACCATCCGCCCAAGGCCCATAGGTCGGTGCCCAGCTCGCCGCGATAGGTCAGCCGTGTGCCGCCGTCATCATCGGTCAGGACGAACTCCTCCACGACGTGGGGAACCGGGCCCCGGACCAGGCGAAAGTCGACTCGATCCGGGGGGGTGAAGCGGACGGTCTCGACGGTGGTCGCAACGAGACGGCTCCCCCGCAACGGTGTCCGATGAGCGGCGAGCACCATATCCGTTCCTCTCTCCAGGACGCGGATCTTCTCGGCAATTGCCCGCGTCTGCCGGGCCAGGTATGGCGCCTGGATGACCTCGAAGACGACCTCCCGAGGAGCGTCAATGCCGAGGGTCAGTGGTCCTAAGGGCCGCACACGCCGGCCGATCCCCAGGTCGACCGGCAGGGCGCCGGTGATCAAACCCCGGTAGACCACGACCAGCGCCGCAATCAGTGCCGCAACAAGTGCCCTCACGCCAGCATTCCAAGCCAGGTCGTCACCGCGTATAGGACCACGTAGGTGGCCACCGCGACGCCGAGCACCCCCAGCAGCCGCCAGCGCAGCTGCCGGACGCCGGCCACGGTGCACATGCGGCGACGGCGCAACGTCACCCACACCAGCACGGCAAGAACGAGGAGGCCGGCCAGCCGAAACCACCAGGCATAGTTGTCGTAGAGGTCGTTGGCCCACAAGAAGGCGGTGCCCGCGCTCACGATGCCCAACAACGCCAACACCGCGGGCCCGACACAGCACAAGATGCCGACCACGCCACCGGCCAACCCGATTCGCCACGCACCAAACCGTTCGGTCTTCTGCTCCAGCGTTGACGTCTTGACGATCTCAAGCTCCTTTTGCTCGAAAGCGGTGTCCGCGCGGGTCCGGCATGCGGAGTGACCAGGTCTGCCTGCACCTGGTCATAACAAGAACCTCTTCCAGGGTGGAACCCACAATGTCGCTGTTGCGACAATCTGTGGACCTCGACGGTTCTCATACAGGATCGATCGTGTGCGTCTAGTCGTCTGACGCGACCGAGATCTTCGAACTCAGGGACCCGCCCGCACACGAATGTCGGCTAGCAGACCAGGCCTAGTGCTGCGACCACTGCACTAGTCGACGGTCGGCAATTCGTCGGGTAGCAACGGATTGGGCCGGTTGGCCTGCCATCGCTCGATGGCCTCGGCGTCACAGCTCGAGCAGAGGTGAACGATGCGGATCCCGACCACCGAGAGCTGAGTGCCGCGGGACTTCTCGACGATGGCCAGCGGCACGGCAATGAGATCGTCACCTTCGCACGCCGGGCATACCGGTGAGGTGGGTCGATCCCAGGTTTGGCCACAGCTGCCACAGGTGATCTCGATGACCTCGTCGCCGCGCCGACCGGAGAGGTCATCGCTCTCACCACAGGTGGGGCAGACTATCTCCAGCGCCATCAGTCGCTCCCCTGCTTCGGCCAGCAGTCGGGGCAGGCGCTGAGGCCCCGACGCTCCACGTCCATTCTGATCGCCAGCACTCCTCTTATTCGGCGTGGTTGGCAAAGGGGGCGGAGGTCGTCCTCGGGGTGACTGCGGTGGTAATTGTCCTCGCCCAGGTAGGAAAGGACCAGGGATTCGGCAGGACGGTTGTCCGTCATCTCGCCTTCATTACGGGTCCCAAACTCTACGAATGCAAGCTCGATGAGTTTCTGCGCACCGCTCCGACCCTAGGGTGAGGCGGTTGGGTACGGGTGACCCAGGGAGACCATCATCTCAGCGAATTCGTCGAGTCGCAGTGCCTGAGGGCCGTCGCTGAGAGCCTCCTCCGGCTCGGGGTGAATCTCGACCATGATCCCATGGGCTCCAACGGCCACCGCGGCGCGCGTCAGCGGAGCGACCAATTCCCGCCTGCCCGCGGCGTGCGATGGATCCACGATCACGGGGAGGTGGGTCCGCGCACGAAGAACGGGGACCGCGGTTATGTCGAGGGTGTTACGCGACGATGTCTCGAAGGTCCGGATGCCCCGCTCGCACAGCATGACCTGCTGATTGCCACCGGAGAGGATGTACTCGGCGGCGTGTAGCAACTCGTCTATCGAAGCGCTCATCCCCCGTTTGAGCATCACGGGACGCGCGGTCCGACCCACTTCGGCCAGCAAGGCGAAGTTCTGCATGTTGCGAGTGCCGATCTGGAGGACGTCTGCGAACTGGGCGATACGCTCGACATGCTCCGGCGCCGGAACCTCGGTGATGATCGGCAACCCGTGGGCTCGCCCAGCCTCGGCAAGCATTTCCAGCCCCTCATATCCCAGGCCCTGGAAGCTGTATGGCGAGGTACGAGGTTTGAAGCACCCACCACGCAGCAGAGAACCCCCGGCTCCTCTCACCGCCTCGGCGCAGGCCATCACCTGGTCCCACGACTCCACGGCGCAGGGGCCGGCGATCATCACCAGCTCCTCCCCACCGATGCGCACTCCCCTCACCTCGACCACCGAATCGTCCTCTTGGTGGCCCCGACCGACGAGACGATGGTCGTCCGAGACCTCTCGGGGCGAGATCGAAGGAGTCGCCGTCGTCGCCACCACCACCTCCCTCGGCTTCTGCTTCCGGGAGAGTTTCCGGGGACGGAGGTCGCGGGACGGGTAGGTGCCCAGCACCCGCATGAAACGAGCCCGCTTCCGCACCCCGTCCAGGGCCTGGGCCACGCCAGGATCGGCGACGTTGCCATCGAAGTCGAGGTAGAACATCTCCTCCCACGGATTGTCGGTGGTGGGCCGTGATTCCAGCTTGACCAGGGCGATGTCGTGGTCCCGGAACTCCGCCAGAACCTCCATCAACGCCCCCGGCTCGTTTCCCACCGACATGACCAGCGAGGTCTTGGCGGGGACTGCCAAGTCGACGGTTATCGGTTCCCGGGCCACCACGACGAAACGGGTGTAGTTCTCCTTCCTGTTGCCGATGCCGGCTTGAAGCACCTGCAGTCCGAAGAGGCGGGCCGCCTCTTCGCTGGCAATGGCGCCCACCGTGGCATCGCCCATCTCGGAAATGCGTCGCCCGGAAAGGGCGGTGTCCTCGAAGTAGGCCACCTCCACCTCGGGAAGCCCCAGGAGAAAGTCGGTGCACTGGGCTACCGCCTGGGGGTGGCCGTATATCTTGCGCAGCCCCGAGACCGTGGCGCCCGGCACTCCGAGAAGGCAGTGTCGAACCAGCAGCTTGATCTCGCCGATGACTGAGAGCCCGGAATTGAGGAGGAGGTCGTAGACCTCGGCGATGCCTCCCGATGTGGTGTTCTCGATGGGGAGGACAGCGACATCGACACCTCCCTCCACGACGGCGTCAGTGGCCTCCCTGAAGCGGGCACAAGCAACGAATGTAACCTCGTCGCTCTCGCCCCCGAAGAAGTCCCTGGCCGCCATCCGGCTGTACGAGCCCTCGATACCCTGTACCGCCGCTCTGATCCGGTGCCGGGATCCGCCCCACTCGAGCTGAAGGGTCTGGTATTGCACGCGAAGCGAGTCGTCGAGGATTTGCTCCCAGACGCGGGACACGAGACCGGGATCGAGCCGGTGCTGCTCGGCTGCGGCCAATCGCTCGGTCATCAACGCCCGCTCACGCTGATCATCGAAGAGGGGCCTCTCGATGCGACGCTTCTCGACTGCGATCTCTCTCGCCAACTCGCGCCGGGCGGCTAGGAGGGCGAGGATCTCGTTGTCTATGCGGTCTACTCCGAGACGTAGACCGTCGATCTGGGACGGGTCGGTTAATCGGGCTTCACTCATGGATAGCTCCTGGGAAGGGCGCCGGCGCACGGCGGTAAAGAGGAGAGGGGAACAGGATCAGCGAGGGGAGGGGTGTGTCGGCGCTAGGCGCCGAAATAGCCGCGGAAGTAGAAGGTACCCGTGTCGGCGGTGACAGCGCCGGGGCGCTCGTCGCGGCTCATGCCCTGATTGTGAGCGAGATTCACGTCCACGTCAAGGGCCCAATGGCGAATTCGGGAATCGGCGTTCCTTATCCTCGGCTGGTGTGATGACGGGACGAACCGCACTGATTCATGGCACAGGGCTCATGGGCGCCTCGTTGGGGCTCGCCCTGCGGACAGACGGTTGGACGGTCTTCGGATGGGACCCCGAGCCCGATGCGCTGGTCGCGGCAGAGGAAAGGGGAGCGCTCAACCGGCGACTCGCCTCGGCGACGGATGGTCTCGAGGACGCCGATCTCATCGTGCTCGCCGCACCGCCGACCGCCAGCGAGGGAACCCTCAGGGATCTCGACACCCAGACGCTGGTGACCGACATCGCCAGCGTGAAAACGCCGATCGTCCATGCCGCCGCCCATCTCCGCCACTTCGTCGGTGGTCACCCCATGACAGGAGGGGCCGGCAGCGGGCCGGCCCTGGCCACGTCGACCCTCTTTCATGGGGCGATGTGGATCCTGACCAGCGACAATGCCGAACGCGAGGACATCGACACCATGTCTTCGGTGGTTCGATCAGTTGGGGCCAACCCGGTGGTAATGACCGCCGAGGATCACGACCGCATCACTGCTCGGATCAGTCATCTTCCCCATGTCATCGCCACCTCACTGGTGGAGCTCGCCGCGGGCGAGGAGGCTGCCATCTCCCTGGCTGGCGGTGGCTTCCGTGACCTGACCCGGGTGGCCGGCTCCGAGCCGGGATGGTGGACCGAGGTACTCACCGCCAACTCCCGCCACGTGGTGGCGGCGATCGAGGAGCTGACCGAGGTCTTGTGGCGATGGAAACGTGCGCTCGACGACGCCAACGTGTCGGTGATCGCGGAGACACTCGAGACTGCCCGCCAGACCCGAACCGGTCTCGGCGAGCACCAGGTGCCGGTGCGGGTCGTCCTTCTCGACAAGCCCGGTGAGATCGCCCGAGTGGGCCACGCCCTGGAAGAGAGTCGTGCCGACGTGCGCGATTTCCAGCTGAGACACGGTGAGCATGGCGGCGGCGGCATCCTCACCATCTCGGTCTCGCCGGGCACAGTCCCTGACCTGACGAAGGCCCTCGCTGACCAGGGTTTCAGACTCCAGGACTGAATGTCGTCAGTCGACTTCCAGCAGCTCTGCCAGGCGCTGCTGGTCGCCGGTGGCGAGGGCATGCTCGGCACGAAGGCTGTCGCGATCCCGGTAGATGGAGGCGACGGCGCGGATCACCCCCGACCTCCGATAACCGACGATCACATCACGCTTCAGGGCGTCACCATTGACCAGCTCCTCGTCCCAGCCGGAGATGTGACCGGTGACATTGATGGGTACGTCGTAGTGCTGGCTCCAAAAGAATGGCGGCTCGGTGAACGAGACATCGTGACCCAGCATGTTGCCGGCGGCGGTCTGCCCCTGGCGCTCGGCCAGTACCCAGTGCTCAACTCTGACTCGGTCCCCGTCGGGGCCGGGATAACTGGCGACGTCACCAGCCGCCCAGATGTGCGGGTCGCTGGTGCGGAGCTGTTCGTCGACGACGATCCCATCATCGACAGCGAGCCCTGCTGATTCGGCGAGCTGGGTGCGGGGGGCGACCCCGATGCCGACCACCACCAGATCGGCAGCGATCTCGGTTCCGTCATCGAGTACGACTGTGCTGTTGCGAATCTCAGCAGTCCTGCGTCCCAACCGGAAGGTGACGCCGTGCTCACGGTGAAGGTCCTCGACGAACCGTCCCAGGGTCTCCCCCAACGCATGTGCCAGCGGAATCTCGTCGGGAGCAATCACGGTGACCTCGACCTCCCGGTGGCGGAGTGAGGCAGCCACCTCCAATCCGATGAAACCGGCGCCGATCACCGCCGCCCGAGTGGTGTCTTCGAGAGCGGCGATGATGGCCCGGCTGTCGTCGAACGATCTCAGATAGTGGACATGGGGGAGCTCGTCGCCGGGGACGGGTAACCGACGGGGCTCGGCGCCCGTGGCGAGAAGCAGAGTCCCGTAGGGAAGTTGTCGGCCACCATCCAGGTGGACGAGGCGGCCGGCCCGGTCGATCCCGGTGACCGTCTCACCGGTGATCAGCTCGATCCCCGCCTCGACGTAGAACTGGGGTGAGCGCAGTGGTATCCACTCCTCGGGTGCGGTCCCGGCGAGATAGTCCTTGGACAGGTTGGGTCGGTCCACCGGCGCCTCCACCCCGATCAGGGAGATGGGACCGGTGTAACCGTGGCGACGCAGCGTCTCTGCAGCGGCCGCCCCGGCCCCACCCGAGCCCACGATGACCACCGACTCCGGGGATGAAGGGGGTGTCGGTCTATCGCCGGACCTCTCCTTGGGTCCGGTGACGAAGATACGGCCGTCACGTTGTGTCGTCTCGTAGACAGGAATGGGGTTGAGCGCCGGGGCGCCCACCGCCTCCCCGGTGTCCAAGGCGAATGCGGCATGGTGCCAGGGACAACGGATCTCCCCACCGACGCACAGGCCCTCACCGAGGGGACCGCCATAATGCGTGCAGCTGCCACCTACGGCTCGCACACCGTCCGGTGTGCCGACCACCACGACCGGCTTGCCGTCGGCATGGGCGATCACCGGAACATCGGATGTCAGCTGATCTATTGCAACGCCTTCAGCGGTGAGGTCGGGTCCGCTGAGCTTGATGTCTTCTCCCATCGATCCGTCCCTTCACATCCCGGGCCGACTCCGCGGTC
>CAZAHX010000062.1:0-8836 GCA_964485005.1 uncultured Acidimicrobiaceae bacterium
TACCGCAGAAGATGATCATCATCCATCAGTTCCGCCACAGCATGATCCGAGACAGGGACACCCTCAAGGAGCGTCCGGAGATCCAGCTCATCATCCAGATGGACGGCGAGGGCGGAGCGGGCGGGGAGGCCCTGAAGGACCGGACCTACGACGCTCTCACCGCAGGCACCGAAGACAAGCACTGGAAGTGGGGGTGGAAGAATTTCTTCGACGAGGACGAACCCGGTCCCCCGCCGCCAGAGAACGTGATGCGAAAGGACCCGGTGCCGGTCTATGTCAGCTACCAGTAGACGCGTTCGTGGCATGATCGGGAGATGACCCGGTTCGCCTACTTTTGCGGCCACGAGCAATGGCAACCCGAGGAGCTGGTGAGCCATGCCGCCACAGCGGAAGGGGCCGGTTTCGACATGGCCGTGGTCTCCGAGCACTTCCACCCGTGGGTCGACGACGACTCCGCCGCCGGCTTCGCCTTCTCCACCATCGGCGCCATGGCAGTGTCCACAGACCGGATCGAGCTGGCCACCGGGGTGACCACACCCCTCTTCCGGTACCACCCCGGGGTTGTGGCTCAGGCTGCGGCCACTCTCGACCGTCTCAGCCAGGGCCGATTCACTCTCGGGGTGGGCACCGGCGAGAACATCAACGAGGGACCCCTGGGCTACGACTTCCCGGCCTACGCCGAGCGCAACGCCCGCATGACCGAGGCTCTGGAGATCATGCGTCGCCTTCTCGACGGTGAGAAGCTCGACTATCACGGCGAGTTCTACGAGACCGACCGGGCCAAGCTCTACTCGCCCCCGGTAGGCCGGGTGCCGATCCTGATGGCCGCCGGAGGCCCCAAATCGGCCACCCTGGCCGGGGAGAGGGCGGACGGGGTCATCACATCGGTAAAGGATCCCGAGGAGACCGTGGAGCGGGTGATCGAACCTCTCAGGGAAGCTGCCGATAGGGCGGGGAGGCCGTCGCCCACCGTCCTCGCCACGAAGTGGTCGATCTTCGCCGACAGCGAGAACGAGGCCTGGGAGGCCCTCCACTCGTGGCGGGGATTGCGCGCCCCTGGGCGTCTCGAGGCTGTAGACCCCAAGGAGCTTCGGGAAAGGGCCGACCGGCTCCCCCGGGAGGAGGTCCTCGGCCGCTACAGCATCGTCTCGACCGTCGACGAGGTCGTCGAGGTGTACCGCCCCCTGGTGGAGGAGCTCGATGCCGACATCGTGACCTTCCAGATGGCATCCCTGGACCAGCCCGCCCTCATCGACATGCTCGGGTCCGAGGTTCTCCCCGCCCTGAAAGCACTGGCCTAGTGACGGGCCACTTAGCCGACCCTGGTGATCAGTTCGACGAGACGAAGGATCTGCTGGGTGGCCTCTGTGGGCTGATCCCCTTGCTCGGCCGCCACCAGGAGTGAAGGGACCACGTCGTCCAACTCCTGGAGGATGAGTCTGGCGTCATCGGTGTTGGTGGAGATGAGACGCTCCACGGCCGCCGGCATGCGGTCGGCGAGACCGGCGCCGAAGGAGGCGAAGAGGTCGATTCCAGGCTGCTCGCCCCCTCGGACGAAGACCCGACGCGCCGGCCCTTCGATTGGCCGCACCGTCACGGGGTGCAGCTCGACATCCTCCCTGATAACCGGTTCGTCGGCTCCGGTCACCGAGGCCGAGGCGAGGTAGCCCCCAGCGCCTTGGGCAAAGCCGGCCCAGAAGTTCGCCGAGACATGGGCGTCGCCCTCCCTGAGGGCATCGGCCACCTCGCTGAATGTTGCGCCCTCGGCGAGGGAGGCCAGAGCGGCTTGACCGGGTACGGACAGTTTTCCCGCCTCCTCGAACTGGGCGTTGTCGAGATGGGCGATCAACGCGGCGACCGTCGCCTCGGGCGAATCGCCTCCTCCGGTCGCTGTCGGGACTGAGGTGTCCCCGCCATCGCAGGCGGCGAGAAGAATCCCGACGAGGAGCCAGCTAGCGAGCCTCGGCCACATGTTCATGGAGTCTGCCGGTGCGGAGCAGGTCCGCCCGGCGCCCGGGCTGCGACAGCCCGTGATGGGCCCAGAGCCATGCCAGATAGGCCAGCCCCGCCATCTCCTGCGCCCACCGCCACGGGTCGGAGAGGGCGCGATCCCAGGCGAGGGGCCAGTAGGGGGATTCCCCGGTGGGAAGACCGAGCCCGAAGGACGGCCAGAGGAAGACCCTCTGGTCTACCCACATCCCATCGAGCAGCAGGTGGAACAGCCATCCCACTCCCAGGGCCATGAACGCCCGGCGCCGTCTTCCCCTTCGGGTGAAGATCAGGACCAGCGCCATGTAGACGGCGGGAGCCAGGAGCGAGTGGAACCAGAGCTCGCCGGTCGAGTAGACGCCGGCGAGGAAGACCGTTCCCAGAGGCATGTCGACCAAATCGGGTAGCACCGCCCCCGCGAAGAGAAACCTCGTGTCGACTTTGGGGTCGCGGAAGATCCACCGAAAGAGGAACGAGGTGGCGCCGAGATGCCAGAGGAGCATCGCTCACGTGACGAGGATCCGCCGGCAATGGACACACCGGGGGATCTCATCGGACAGGGCCTCTTCCTCCTCGGCCGGGGACAGCGTCATGTGACAGCCACCGCACACGGAGTGGTCGTAGGCGGCGACGGCCACACCTTCCTTGATTCGGCGCAGCTTGTCGTAGAGGTCCATGAGATCAGCCGGCACAGGCTCCACCGCGGCTGTCTTGCGCTCTTCTTTGCGCGCGATCTCGGCGTCGATCTTCCTCCACTCCTCTTTGATCTCCGCCTCCAGCTTCTCTTTCTCCGAGTTCACCTCCTCCAGGCGGGAGCGGAGGGAGGCCACGGTCTCCCGGGCCGGGTCGACCTCCTCGAGCATGGCGAGGACCCTCTCCTCCCTCGCATCTTTCTGTCCTCGGAGACTCTGCACCTCGAGTCTCATGTGCTCGGTCTCCCGGGCGCTCATGCCACCCGCGAACAACCTGGTCTCGTGCTCCTCGAGCTTCACCTCCAACAGTTCCAGCTCGCCCTCCGCCTTATCCAGATCGAGTTCGATTCGCTTCAACTCGGCGGCGGCCTCTCCCAGCTTCTTCTCCAGACGCCCTGCCTCCTGGTGCTTCGTCTTGAACTCTTCCAGCTCGGGGAGGCTCTGGCGACGCTCCAGCAGGCGGTCGATCTGCGAGTCGAGCTCCTGGACATCGAGGAGGTCGGCGAGGGCTGGGATCCCCATGGACCGCGGAGGGTAGTTGTGCGCTACGACCAAGTCTGTGGGTCGATATGGGACAGGTCTATGACCCGGGCATCGGTCAACTCAACCACCATCTCCACAAGAGCCTCGATCCCGGGACGCTCCGTGGCGATGTGGCCCGGGTCGGCGACGGCCAGTCCCAGATCGGCGGCGAGCACTGCCCGGTGGTGTGAGACGTCGCCGGTGACCAGTGCGTCGGCGACCTCCGCCGCCTCCGGAATCAGATGGGATCCCGACCCGGGAATCGCCGCCACCCGACCCAGGTGCCGATCGCGGTCTCCGTGGATGCGCAAACCGTTGTGCCCGAAAGCATCGGAGAGGGCCGCGTCGAGAGCTCCCAGCGTGGCGTCGAACTCCCCCACTCTCCCGATGGCCGGGATCTCCTCCTCCCCCTCGTCTCCGCCAAAGACCTCGATCTCCCGAAGCCCGAGAAAGTCGGCGAGGGCATCTGCGCTCCCGCCGGGAGCGGCGTCGAAGTCGGTGTGGGTGACGAGGAGACTCACACCCATGCTGATCAGGCTGAACGCCCTAGCTTCCGCTGATCGACCCGCGAGAAGCCGGTTGGTGGGCGAGAAGAGGAGCGGGTGGTAGGTAATGAGCAAGTCGGGCTTGTCCTCACCGAGTGCAGAGATCACCTCCTCGGTCACCTCGTGACAGATCGCCACTGCCTCGACGCTCGCCTCGGGATCGCCGAGCTGGACACCGACGGGATCCCACGATGCCGCCCGGGCCGCTCTGGTCCTGGCACCCAGGGCGTCGGCGATATCGGAGACGGTGACCATCCGCGGAAGCCTAAATCCCTGCGTACGGTGTCACAGAATGGATATGTCCCCGGCCCTCGGCTGGTCTCCTCCCCCGCACTGGAGCCGGGTGACCGTCATCGACGCCCACACCGGGGGAGAGCCCTTCCGTGTCGTGGTCGAAGGTCTTCCGGGAATACCCGGTGAGGACATGGCATCGCGCCGCGCCTACGCCGAGGAGAATCTCGACGACCTCCGCCGCAGGCTGATGTGGGAACCGAGGGGCCACGCCGACATGTACGGGGGTTGGGTGGGCCCTCCGGTATCACCCGACAGCGACCTGTCGGTCCTGTTCACACACAACGACGGGTTCTCCACCATGTGCGGCCATGGCATCATCGCGCTGGCGAAGGTGCTTCTCGACACCGGGATCCTTCCGGCCGGCGAGGGCCCCAACCGGACCATCGGCATCGACACTCCGGCGGGACCGGTGCAGGCCACAGCTGTCATCGACGAGGGAATGGTCGCCTCGGTGCGGTTTCGCAACGTTCCCTCCTTCGTGTACCAACGGAACGTCACCGCCAAGACCGAAAGCTTCGGTGAGGTCGTCTGTGACATCGCCTACGGAGGCGCCTTCTACGCCTTCGTGGATGCAGGGTCGATCGGTCTCGATCAGGGAGATCCCGCCGCATTGGTGCCCGCGGGGAGGGAGATCAAGACCGCGGTCTCCGCGGCGTCACCACCGCGGCACCCGGAGCGGGAAGATCTATCCTTTCTCTACGGGGTCATCTTCACCGGGCCGCCGGACCAGTCCGAGAATCACAGCAAGCAGGTCTGTGTCTTCGCCGACGGTGAGATCGACCGCTCCCCCACCGGCACCGGGGTCAGTGCCCTCCTCGCCCTGCTCCACGATGCCGGGGCGACCACTCTTCATGAAGAGATCCGGGTGGAGAGCCTGCTGGGAAGTGTCTTCACCGGACGGTTGGTCGACACGACCCTGGTCGGGAAGGTGACCGCGGTCGTCCCCGAAGTCGGAGGCACCGCCCACATCATCGGACGATCGGAACTGTGGTTCGACCCGTCCGATCCCCTTGCCGGAGGGTTCTTCCTCCGCTGATCGGCGGTCAGGAGGGGACCGGCATCCTCTGGGGACTGGGAGGTCGGGCTGCGACCGCCCCGGGAATGACAACCATGAAGCAGGCTCCGCCGAGGGCCTCTGACTGGCGATAGAGGGCGTGGCCGCCGTGGGACTCCGCCACGGCCCTGACGATGGACAGCCCGATTCCCAGACCGGGCGCGGTGGCGTCGAGACGATGGGCTCCCCTCTCGAAGCGCTCCCAGATCATCTCCTGGTACCGGGTGGGGACCCCGGCGCCGTCGTCGTGAACCTCGATCTCGAGGTGCTCCTCGGTGCGCACCACGAGCAAGACTCGCCGGCCTCCGTAACGAACCGCGTTGGAGAGCAAGTTGACCATCAGTTGCCGGATGCGGTCCGGGTCGATGTTCACGACGGCCTCGTGGTCGATCTCGGCCTCGACTTGGGTGCCATTGGCATCGATGTCCTGCAGGGCGGCGCTCACGATCTCGGAGATCCTCACTGCGCTGATCTCCAAGGGCAGCATGCTCTTGAGCTGGCCCCGGGCCAGCAGCACCAGGTCGTTGACGAGTCGGGCCATGTGTCGCGCTTGGGCGGTGACCTCCGAGATCATCTGCGTCTGAGCATCCCTGGGGAAGTCGTCGGCATTGTCGTCGAGGAGCGTCATGTACCCCACCATCGCGGTCAGCGGCGTGCGCAACTCGTGGCTCACCGAGGCCACCAGTTGGTTGCGCTGCTCCTCCACTCGCTTCCGCTGGCGGTGGATCTCGAAGACCTGACGGAAGAAGATGAGAGCGATGATGACCAGGAGAGCGTCCAGGACCACCGTGTCGTCACCGCTCGCCTGCCCCGACCGGTAGCGGACGACATGGGTCACCAGCAGCGCTCCCGCCAGCAGGTAGGGCCAGAGCAGTGCCCAAATCGGGATGCTCGTCTCCGGAAACTCCCTCTTGGCCGGGGTCACTGCGACCAGAGACGCGGTGATCAAGATAAGAGTCGTGGCCAAGAGGGCGAGCGGCCATGGCGGCTGAGCCTCGGCGAAGCTGCGACCCACCCCGTTGGCGAAGTACGTGAAGTCGGCCATCACCTGGACCATCATGGCCAGACCGAGGAAGACGAGACGAAGATCGAGGTGGAAGTGGCTGCGACGGATCACCAGCACCATGACGCCGACCACCACCGCGACATCCAGGACCGGGTAGAGGAAGCCGATTACCGGCTCCCACCACTGCGCCCCCCCGAAGCCCCTCATGAGGTCGTGGAAAAATGCGACCCACACCAGGGCAGCCAGGGCCACTCCGCCGACGAGGGCGTCGAGCAGGGTGGTGGTCCAACTGGCCCCATCGGGGTCGAGCCTGGCCAAGCCGACCAGAGTTGCCACGAGCAGGGCATAAGCCCCCACGAAGAAGATGTCGGTGATTCCGAAGGCGGGCGGATCGCCGATGGTGACCTGCCAAATCCCCACCGCCAGCACACCCAATCCGACGAGAAACGTCCCTCCGGCCAGGTATCTCCAAACCGACCGCTCCGCCGGTGGGAGACCCGAGGAACGACGCAGGGTGACGAACCCTGCGGTGAATTGGCCTAACACCAGCCCGAGGAAGCCCACGGTCTCGGCAAGACCGGGTACCACCACGACAACCGCCGTGGCCACGATCAGAATCAATATGAGGGGCCCGGGGAAACGTATGAGGCTCTTCCCGAGGACACCCGGCGCCGCGAAGTCCATGTCGTACTTGATCGACAGGAATCCGGCCTTTGTTTAGCTACTTGGCCTTCCGGCTCGCTCCCGTCCGACCCTCGGAGGTCTCATCCTCGAGGTCGACCATGACCTCGGTCTCTCCGAACAACTCGAGTCGGGCCTCGTTGAGGCTGAGCAGCATGTCTTCGATCTGTTGGGGCGAGTTGTCCCGGGTGACGGTGAAGCGGATTCCGGCGTGGCCGTGGGGGACGGCAGGGAACCCCGAGCCGTTGAGATAGAAACCGCGTTCTTTCATAACAGTGCAAAGGCGCATCATGTCGTCCAGGCCTCCCACTTCGTGGAACCAGAGGGGAGTCTCGTCCCTCGACGTCAACGGCAGGCCGATCTCCTTCGAGAAGCGGTTGACCAGCCGAATCCGATCCATGAGCGCGCGCTGGAGCTCGGGGAGCTCGTCGGAGAGGAGGATCTGGGCCGCGGCGACCGAGGCTCCCATGTTGGGCGGCGGGACCGGTCCTCCGAACATCAGCCCCGGCCCGCATAAACGTATGAAGTCGGCCAACTCTGCATCACGAGTGGCGATGGCGCCTCCGAGCGATCCGAAAGCCTTGGCCAGACCGACCACCACAACCAGTCGATCGTGCCAGTCCAGGTTCTCGAGGAATTTGCCCCGTCCGTGACGCCCCGCCCACCCGAATCCGTGGGCGTCGTCGCAATAGACATGAAGCTTCGGATAGCGGTCGAGCAGATCTCCGATTGCGACCGACGGGGCGGCATCGCCGTACATGGAAAATACCCCGTCGGTCAGGTACCAGATTCGCTCCGCATCCCGATCCGCGGCGATTGCCTGTTCCAGGGCGCCCATGTCGTTGTGCGGAACGGGTATCACAGAAACGCCCGCTGCCACCGAGCCTTGAGTTGCGGTGATGACCGAGGTATGGGTCTGGGAATCAACCAACACCAGGTCCCGCGAGCCGATGAGTACGGGCAAGGCGGAGAGATGACCCATGGTGGTGGAGGCGGTCACGATGGCCTCGGCTTCGAAGACCCGAGTCAACAACGCCTCGAGCTCACCCTGCAACGGGATGGAGGAATAGTACGGAGTCGACGAGTATGACGTTCCGAAGCGGTCGATGGCGTCCTTGGCCGCCTCCTTGAGCCTGGGGTCGTCACCGAGGGAGAGATAGGAGCACAGACCGAAGTTGGCCAGTCTTCTTCCCCCTAGGATCACAGAATCCCCTTGGAGTACCTCGTCCTCGATGAGGACGTTGGACAACTGAAGGTCGCGCATCTTGGTGGCTTCCCGCCTCATCATGCGTAGGAGTCGATCCGCTCGGGTGGGGCTGAGGGGTTTGCTCACGCAGTTCCTGGTCCTGGACCTCTCACCATAGGACCAGAGGTCACCTCGCCCCGGTAATTGACCCGGCGCGCCATGTGGCGAACCATACGAGAAACGTAGGTTGCGTTGACCCGCGGGGGTCGTGGGCGCTGACGGACTCGAACCGCCGACCTCTGCCTTGTAAGGGCAGCGCTCTAGCCAACTGAGCTAAGCGCCCGTCACTTCCCCAATTCTACGGCCCCGGGGAATTGGGTCGTTCTCCCTATTCATCCCCTGTGGAAAAACGCCGATGGTCACATTGACAAATGCCAGAGAGTGGCCAGAGGTATTCCTACGCTGGCCGAAGCGTGTGTGAGCCATGAGCAAGCGGTCAATCGAGCGGGAAATCAGCGATGAGGCGATCCGTCAGTACCTGGACGGGATCGGCTCCTACGACCTGCTCACCGCCGAGGACGAGGTGCGGTTGGCCAAGGCGATCGAGGACGGGCGCAAGGCCATAGCGGCCCTCGACGGCGAGAGAGACCCCGAACTGCGGCGGAAACTCCATCAAATGGTCCGGGCCGGCGAAGAAGCTCGTCAGACCTTCATCCGCTCCAACCTCCGACTCGTCGTCTCCATCGCCAAGCGTTACGGGCACGCCAAGCTTCCCTTCCTGGACCTGGTCCAGGAGGGAAATCTCGGGCTGATCCGCGCTGTGGAGAAATTCGAGTACCGCAAGGGCTTCAAGTTCTCCACCTACGC